>NZ_QJSA01000050.1:0-618 GCF_003586265.1 Pseudomonas jilinensis
TATGCCCGACGCTACCAGCACGATGGCAGTGAATTCAATCGGCAGGCCGGGACACTGAGCATTGCCCGGCGCTGGCGCAAGCCCTTTGTCGCGCCGTTTTACGAGTTCGATCCGGTCATGCAACTGGTGGTGACACCCCATGGTGGCCATGACTACGTACTCTGGCTGCACCACCGCTACACGGCCACCAAGATCTGCCTGGCTGGCCGCTTGCACAGCCTTGGACTGGACCAGGTCAATCTGCTGGCATTCTGGGACACTCTGCAGCGCTATATGGATGTGAGTCAGCCCTTGCCAGACCTGCCGGTGCTGGAGCAAAGCCGACATCTGGATCCAGTGACTGCCGCTTTTGATGCGGCAAACCAACGCCCCGAGCGTTATTGGCGTGACATAAAACCCAAGGTCTGGGGACGCAAGGAAGGCAAGTTGTTGCGGGAGAAACTGGCGGCCTACCCCTGGCAGCAGCAGCCTTGCATTGTGCAAGGCCGAATCGATCCCAAGCTAACGATCGAGACCTATTACCGCAGCCAGGAAGCCAAGGGGATTCAGGCCACGCCCAAGGGTGATGATTACGATAATGTTCACCGGGGGTAAAGTTGCAAGGTTCTGGTGTTCCAG
>NZ_QJSA01000051.1:0-545 GCF_003586265.1 Pseudomonas jilinensis
TGAACATTATGGTGCGGCACGTGCGGTATATGCTCTGACCCAATGCTGCGGCACCCACGCCTGAGTATTCAACTAAATCAGAGAATGGATGACGCGCCGATTAGCGATCTGCTTGGATAAACAAACCAGAAATCATAAGTACTGTGTTGGTCAAAAAGGAGAATGTAAATGGATGTTCGTATGTATATTGCGATGGCTATTCATGTAGGTGCGCTGGTTTTTCTGAGCACAGATCCGCATTACAGGCCTGTCGTTCCGTGGATGGGCGCGTTCGTGGCCGTCAGTGCTGTGGGAATGCTGCTGGTGTGTGCCGGCAAAGCCAAGGCCGGGGCAATAATGTTTATCGTTGGTTGCGTACCCTTTGTCCCCGTTGGATTGATTGGTGTTTTTGGGGCGAAGAAGGTATTGGCTGATCTTTCTAGTGTTGGTGAGCCTGTCCAAGGGCCTTCAGCCTGATGGTGCAGCCTGTGGAGTATCCGTTGTGAGCGTTACCAGCGCGACAGGAGTCACCGGCTGATGAGTCTATCCAGTTATGCCGCTACGGC
>NZ_QJSA01000052.1:0-527 GCF_003586265.1 Pseudomonas jilinensis
GCCGCCTGATCACTCCAGGCCACCGCCTCCCGCACCCCGCTCCACGACTCCGGCGCTACCGGCGGGCGCCAGCGCAGATCACCCAGCGGCGGTTTGGCATAGGGAATACCCAGGAACTGCCAGGTATCCTCATTAGCCTCGAAACCACGCAGCTCACCCCCGGTGGTTGAAACCACGATGCGCGGGCTGGTTGAGCGGGCGAAATGCTCCAGGGCATTGGCCACGGTAGTCACTGTGCGCGGCCGTGGGTCAGTATCGGTAAAGGCTCCGGCTTGTTGCAGCTCATCCACCAGGGTTGCCAGACTGGCTCGGAAATCCGCCGGCGGCTGGTCAAAGTAGATGCTGTCAGCATTCTGCGAGACGTGCTCACGAATTGCCTCACTGATCTGTATGCCGTTGTTGAGGTCACCATCGGCATCCAGGCTCTGCAACAGGATCAGCATATTGACCACCCGCTGATCGTCCGCCGAATCAGCCTCCGGGGTGATACTCAGCGGCGTGAGGATATTGGCGCCAACCGCCGAGCC
>NZ_QJSA01000053.1:0-488 GCF_003586265.1 Pseudomonas jilinensis
CTGAGACTGGCCGGACGCTGTTTCCAGCGATAATAACCACTGGCTGAAACCTCCATCACGCGGCACATCAGGCGGACGGTATACTGCTGACAGAATTCACTGATCAGCGCGTACTTCACTCTTGGGACTTCGCGAAGTACGCAGACACCTTTTTTAGAAATTCATTCTCCTTCTTCAGGGTCTCGTTCTCACGCCGCAGCTTGCGGATGGCCTCACTCTCGGCCTTGGAATAATCCACGCCATCAACGCTGTTGAATTGCTTCTCCGAGAGGCGGGTAAACTGACGACGCCAGTTGTAGATCTGGCCCGGATGAACGCCCAGTTCACGGGCAACGGATGCTGCCGTATTACCAGGTTGATCGGCTCTTCGGACGGCTTCCCGACGAAATTCCTCGGTGTATGCCTGGGTCTTCTTACGGCTCATGGAGCACCTCCGTGCTAGGGCTATCCTAACTATAGAAGGTGTCTACTCTCCGTGGGTAACTCGG
>NZ_QJSA01000054.1:0-469 GCF_003586265.1 Pseudomonas jilinensis
ATCAGCAGCGGGAAGTTCCACGGCACGATGGCGGCGACCACGCCGACCGGCTCGCGGGTGACCAGTCCGAGTTCATCGTGGGCGGTGGCCGCCACTTCGTCGTAGATCTTGTCGATCGCCTCGCCACTCCAGCGGATCGCCCGCGCTGCGCCGGGGATGTCCACTGCCAGGGCATCGCTGATCGGTTTGCCCATGTCCAGGGTTTCCAGCAGGGCCAGTTCCTCACCATGCTGTTCGATCAGCTCGGCAAAGCGGATCAGCACCTGCTTGCGCTGGGTCGGCGCCAGGCGTGACCAGACCCCGGAATCAAAGGTGGCGCGGGCATTGGCTACCGCCAGATCGGCATCGCTCTGGCCACAGCTGGCGATCTTCGCCAGCACCCGGCCGTCGATCGGGCTGAGGCAGTCGAAGGTTTCACCACCGACAGCGCTCTGATACTGACCATTGATGAAGGCCTGACCTTGAATCT
>NZ_QJSA01000055.1:0-323 GCF_003586265.1 Pseudomonas jilinensis
ATCCGCGTCTACCGCCGCCCGCTGATACCACCTCTAAGGTTCCACCGCCAACGCCGAGAAGTGCGCATTGTGGCTGATGATGGTGAGGAGTGGACCGTGCCCTGGGAGCGGGTACACGCCATTGCTCCCAGCGCCACCATGGTCGGCCAGTTTGGTGCCGCCAAGCTGGGGGGATTGCTGTTGTGGTTCCCCTTCAAGGATGAAATCGACGAGCCTTACCATGATAAAAAGCCGGGCTGGATCATCATGGTCAGCCCCGGCCCGGGTGCCGCGGCCATGCGTCAGTGGGAGTGTATTCGCAGTTTTATGGAGATTGGCCCTGA
>NZ_QJSA01000056.1:0-314 GCF_003586265.1 Pseudomonas jilinensis
TGACCGTAATTGCCTGAGCCGTTGTAGCCGCTCTCGGCACTCAGTTCCGGGTGAGCGATATAGCCAAAGGGCCCCAGCCGATGGTTAACCGATACCTGTACGACCCCCTTGCTGACCAACGCCTGCGGATTGTTGAACGGCCGGGTATTGCTGGTCAGGGCAGTGAAGCCGCCACCATGGAACCAGACCATGACCGGTAGATTGTCGGCATCCTTGGGCGCAGTCACATTCAGGTACAGTGAGTCCTCACTCATGCCACCTTCACCGAAACGCTCCAGCCCAGGATTCTGGGCCGCCTGATCACTCCAGGCCAC
>NZ_QJSA01000057.1:0-313 GCF_003586265.1 Pseudomonas jilinensis
TTATCCGTGCAGGAACGGAGAAAGAATACAATTTCCTGCGGCCGGGCGGCCTGTCGTAAGAGGCGACAAAACAACCCACAGCCAGGTGGTAGGGCATTTGCCCGACTGGATGGCTACCACCCCTGGTCTAAAGTATGTCGCCATAACAACCTTGAGTTGTGTTCCGGCATTAGTGACCAGGTTCCAGTCTCCCTTAAGAGAGCAGCAGCGCATTTGTAGCACCTTTGGTGTTGCAAATGTCCATAGGCGATGGTAACCGCTTTCCATCAAGTGGGCCGTCTGCCTGTCTGCTGAACTCCTGCAATAAAAAAAA
>NZ_QJSA01000006.1:0-164666 GCF_003586265.1 Pseudomonas jilinensis
CTGCGGCCCTCGCAATGACGAGGAGTGAGAGATCAGCCTTGTGCCCACTCCTGTTCCTGCAGGGCTCGCCAGAGAATCTTGCCGGTCGGTGACTTGGGCAGGGCGCTGACGAACTCCACCAGTTTGGGGCATTTGTAGGCCGACATGTTGCCCTGGCACCAGGCGATGATCTCCTCGGCGCTGGCCTGCTGGCCCGCTGCAAGAACAATTACCGCCTTGGTGGTTTCCCCACGCCGGGCATCCGGGGCTGATATGACGCAAACCTCCTGTACGGCGGGGTGGCCATAGAGCAGTGCTTCGACTTCGGCCGGCCAGACCTTGTATCCGGAGGCGTTGATCATCCGTTTGACCCGGTCAACCAGGAAAAAATAGCCCTGCTCATCGTAATAACCCAGATCGCCGGTCCGGAAGAAGCGCTTACCATCCAGTTCAATGAAGGCCTCGGCTGTTGCATCGGGGCGATTCCAATAGCCCTGGAATACCTGCTCACCATGGATGACGATCTCTCCGGTCACTCCAGGCTCCACCTCGCTCAGGGTCTCAAGGCTGACCACGCGAGAGTCCACGCCGATGATCGGAATACCCAGGCACTGTGGCTTGGGGGCGTGGTAAGGATTCATGTGAGTGGCGCTGATGGTTTCCGACAGACCATAGCCTTCAGCGTATTCCAGCCCGGTCTTGAGCTTGAGTTTTTCCGCCAC
Organism: Pseudomonas jilinensis; assembly: GCF_003586265.1. Lineage (NCBI taxonomy): Bacteria > Pseudomonadati > Pseudomonadota > Gammaproteobacteria > Pseudomonadales > Pseudomonadaceae > Pseudomonas > Pseudomonas jilinensis. The sequence continues at coordinate 702 of NZ_QJSA01000006.1, forward strand.
TGCGACCGGCATCGCCGCGCCGCCGCCACCAATTGCCTTGAGGCTGCTGAGATCGTATTGGTCGATCTGTGGGTCAGAGAGCAGGTCGACCACCATGGTCGAAATGTTCCGCCAACTGGTAATGCCATGGCGCTGGATGAGCTGGGCAGCGGCCTTGCGATCCCAGCGGGTCATCACTACCTGGGTGCCGCCGATATAGATCGAACAGTTCATGCAGACCTGCATCCCGGTGACATGGAACATGGGGACCGATACGAGTTGCACGCTGTCATGCTGGGCATTGCCCCAGACCGAACAATACACGGTGGTAGCCATGACGCTGTGATGGGTATGCACACACCCCTTGGGGTTGCCGGTAGTACCTGAACTGTAGGGAATGACGCAAAGATCGTCCGGACCGGCGGTCAAGGGCCCCGGCTGATGCTTGGCGGCCAATGCCTGCTGCCAGGCAGTGAGACCCGGCAGTTCGGGAATCTCGTTGGCGAGCTGGACCGCTTCGGGCAAGTCGATCCCGTCGCATTCACCAGCATATTCGCTATAGGCGCTGACGATGACTTCACGCAACCCATGCTGGCCGACCAGCGGGGCGATGTTCTCCAGCAGCTCCAGGCCGCACAGCGCCACTTCGGCCTGGGTATCCTCCAGCAAATACTCCAGCTCGGCCTTGCGGTTCATCGGGTTGACCGGTACCACCACGGCGTTGGCCCGCAAGATCGCATAGAACCCGATGACGAACTGCGGGCTGTTCTGCATGTATAACAACACCCGGTCTCCGGCCTTGACGCCAGCCTGCTGCAGGTAACCTGCCAGCGCCTCGGCCTGTTGCTGCAGTTCACGGTAGCTCAGTGCCGCACCGTAGTAGATGATCGCCGGATGTTCCGGGTAGCGCAGGGCTGACACGCTGAGATTGCTGTACAAACTGGTAGTGGGCAGTTCAAGAAAGTGCGGGACGGACTCGGGCCAGACGGCGTAATGGCGGTCAAACATGGGGCTGGGGCTCCTCTGCTGGTTGTGTGGGCAGACTACGCCGACAACCGTCAGGACAGAACGAACAACAATCCTGGTGTTAACCCGGCATAAGGGCGGCGAAGCGAGTAGTGCGAAAGGGCAGGCTTGCTGCTCAAGTAGCAGGGCTTTAGTGCAAAAGTGGAGTTAAAGAGCAATGAAAGGCGTGGGACAGTGACCTGAATAAATCCAATAACAGGGAGGTCCCGTGAAAGAGAGTGAGCTCTGTCGCCATCTATTGGGTGTAGAGGCACCTTGGGATGTTTGCCGTATACGTGTCGATACCTATGCCAAGGAACTGCACGCTTACCTGAGTACCACGAAAAGTGGCTGGTTCGGCCGCTACCTGCCTGACAAGCCTCGCGCGCGCTGGCGACATACCAACGTTGGTGGCTACCGCACCTATATTCATGCTGACCTGAGCGAAGCACCGGCTTACCCAGCACCGCCGGCGTTCATCGGTGCACCGGGCAACGATTTCACCCAGGGTTTGGCCCACAACGTAATTCGCTGCCTGCAGGCGGGGCTGCGCTATCGTGAAGTCTGCGAATTGCTTGAAATCGACATCCATCTGGCCTGGCAGATCAAGCATGCAATCAGTGGTATCGAGTCAGGTAGTACCGCAATGGTGCTTGATGAAACTGTTGCCCAGAGTGGCATCCCGCCAAGTCACCATCCCATCTGGACCCGACTACTGGAAAGCGGTGATGTCTGCCAGATCCGCCTGCTGAGCCTGAAATTATTGCTGTCACGGGCTCGTCAGGACTTCTCCAGACTTTCGGATGATGAGGTTAAAGCAATAAAAATCAATGAAATACGTAGGTTTTTTATAAAACACGAGAAGCAACTGACCAGTGAAATCGCGCAGTTGAACGCAGCCTGCCAGCAGGGGGATGGGCGATGAAGCACGCCAGCCAACTGATGAGTGTCGTCGAGGCCTCGCAATTGATCGAGCAGGGGGCCAGTCTGGTGATTGCCGGGAGCACCGAGAGCCTCGAAAGGTTACCTGCGGGCAACTGGATTGGGGGTACCACACCGTATTTCATGACCGAGGCTGGAGGGCTCTGCGACCAGCAGCAGGTGTTCGTGCAGGCGCTGGGACTGCCGGTCGCCCGAATCGCCAGCTATGACCGTGTGCAACTACCGCATGTGCTGGAGGATGCTCCGGAGCACGGTCTTACTCTGCTGATTCTACCGGCCGCCAGTCAGGTGCTGGAGGACTATGCACAACAGGCCCCAGACTATGCCGACATGTTCATCAAGCCTATCGCTGGCTGGGTAGCCGGGATGCACCTGGATCAGGTTGGGCAGGCCCGCGCGCTGGTATACAACGGCCAGGAAGGCCGCTCATATGCTGACCAGGCTGTCGCCCTGCATTGCCCGTTGCCCGAGAACCTTCTGGCGCATATCGAGATCGTCAATTTATTTCAGCCTGGCAGTGGGCCGGTATTGCGCTTCGGGGAAACCGGATTCTCTGCGGCAGACTGTCTGGCAGATGAGCAGCCTGCCAATCTGGCGAGCCTGATTCGTGAGCGGCAAATAGATACCCGCGTGCCATTGGTGGCCGACTATTGCGGAGCGCTGATCAATGTCAGTGTGCAGGCAGTCGATGAACACAAGGTACAGTTCTACGCGCCAGTGTTTGCTGGGGTCGATTACCGTTTTGCCGAGCCGCTGGAGGATTATCCGAGCCAGTTCATTGAGGCACTGCCCGCGCAGGAGGGCGAGATGCTGCTGGGCTGCAACTGCATTCTCAATTATCTGTACTCGCAACTGGAGGGGCGCTGCACTGGGGCTTTGACCGGGCCTATCACCTTTGGCGAGGTTGCCTATCAATTGCTCAATCAGACCGCTGTGCGGATCAGTCTGATTGAGAGCTGAACGGCCCGGTTACATGCTGGCGCTTCTGGCTTGACGCAGACGCCGCCAATGGCCGAGACAGGTATTGAGCTGAGCGAGGGTGTTAATGCCCTTGGCTCGGGCTTTACTGAGCAGAATCAGGGTCAATTCGGCAGTAGCCAGGGCGTCAGCGGCGGCATTATGCCGCTGGCTGATGCTCAGACCGAAATAGTCCAGCCACTCGTCAAGGCCGCCACGTCCCACCCGAGCTTCCGGGCAAAGCATTGGTGCCAGTTCAGCCACGTCAATGAACTTGTGGCTCAGGCGGTAGCCCAGATCCTGACGCAGACCGCGGCTCAGCATCCGTTGGTCGAAGGCGGCATGAAAGGCCAGGAAAACGCTTTCGCCGGCGAACTCAACGAAGTCGAGCAGGGCGTCTTCAGCTTCCATGCCCTGTTCGATCTCGCTGGGTGCGATGCCGTGAATCAGTACACTCTCGGTCACCTGATGATTGGCCCGATACAGCGTGCACTCGTACTGGCTGCCCATATCGATGGCGCCCTGTTCGATCACTACCGCACCGATCGACAGAATCTGGTCGCGCTGGACGTTAAGCCCGCTGGTTTCCAGATCGACCACCACCAGGCGGGTCTGACTAAGTGGCGTGTCATCCAAGGGTTGGGGCGGGGGTAACGCCTCGCGCCGGGCATGCTGTTCCGGGCTCAGTTGGCAGGGACGCAGGCGGGGAAACCAGGCAAGTGGGCTCATAGCTGATACCTCAGGGCCAGGCTCGATTGCAGACGTTTGGCCTGGCGGAAGGATTCTCTAAGAATACGCCGATCCAGATGGTTGAGCGTGTCTGGATCGACCCGGTTGCTGAAAGGCAGTTGATCGCGATCCTGGCACTGATGCTGCTGCATCCGAATCAACTGAATGAAGTGATAGGCCTCTTCGTAGGCATCGGCATCCTTGGCATCAATTACCCCTTTGTCGCGCAACTGGCGAAAGCGTTCGAGGGTGTTGCAGTCGCTGATGCCGTGGGAGAGGGCCAGAATTCTGGCGCCATCGACGAAGGGAACCAGCCCTTCGGTTTTCAGGTCCAGGGTGTCTTTGTCGGCCCCTTTGCGGGCCACCACGAAGTCCCTGAACCGTCCAATCGGTGGGCGGCTGAGCATTGCATGCTGGGCCAGCATGTGCTGGAACAGGTCATTGGCTGCGACCTTTTCCAGCACCTCATTGAACATGCTTTCAGCGCCTGCTGCCTCACCCCAGATCACCCGGAAGTCGAAGTAGATCGATGACGCCAGCAAGTTGTCCGGGGTGGCGGAGCGGATCAGTTTATCGAACCGGGCGGCCCATTCATCGCGCGACAGGCACAGCTCGGGATTGCTGGCCATGATGTTACCCTTGCACAGGGTAAAGCCGCATTCGGCCAGGCCCTTATTGATCCGCATGGCCAGAGGCAGCAGTCGGGAGCGAATTTTGGCGGCTTCGGCTGACGAGGCGGCCTCGAACAGAATGCCGTTGTCCTGATCGGTGTGCAGGGTCTGTTCCCGGCGGCCTTCGCTGCCAAAACTCAGCCAGGTAAAGGGTACGCCAGGATCCCCCATTTCCTCGATACACAGCTCGATCACCCGGCATACGGTGTGATCGTTGAGCAGGGTGATGATATGGGTAATCTGGGTTGAACTGGCGCCATGGGCCAGCATGTTCTCAACCAGGTGGCGGATATCGGTACGCAGGACTGCCAATGTGCCGATTCGACTGGCTTGGCGGATAGTCCGCGCCAGGTGAACCAGATCGACCCGTTGCAGGGAAAACAGGTCACGCTCTGACACCACCCCAACCAGCCGTTCCTGCTCGACTACGCAGATATGCGCGATATGCTTGCCGGTCATGGCGATCGCCGCATCGAAGGCCGAGTCGGACGGATGCAGGTAGAACGGCCTGGGGGTCATGACCTGCTCAATCGGGGCATGCATTTCAACCGCACCATCGGCCACGACTCGGCGCAGGTCACGCAGGGTAAAGATGCCCAGTAGGTGCTGCCGGTCGTCGACCACCACGATGCTGCCAACGCTGGCTTCGTGCATATGGTGCACGGCTTCGCGGATCGGAGTGTCGGGATTGCAGGTTACCGGGTTGCGCACGGCCAGATCACCCAGGCGACTATCCAGCGAATACTGCGCGCCGAGGGTTTCAGCGGCCTGAAGCTGGGCCTGTTGGTTGACCTGGTCGAGCAGGCTGCTGACTCCGCGCAGGGCAAAGTCACGGAAGCTGGGCGACATGGCGAACAGTCGCACGAACTCGGCGCGGGGCAGAGCCAGGCAAAAGGTATCCTGGCCGGCAAGATGCTCGGTCCGGGTGGCCCGTTCGCCAATCAGCGCAGCGAGGGGGAAACATTCGCCGACACTGATCTCGAAAGTGGTTTCCGGGGTTTGCTGGCCAGCAATCATGCGCTCGCCACGAATCAGCCCCTGCTTGACGATATAGAAGTGCTGTACCGGGCCATCCTGCGGGCGAATGATGGCCTCGCCCTCGGCGTAGAAACGTAGCTGGCAATGTTCAACCAGATAGGCCAGGTGGCTGGTCTCCATCTGGTTGAAGGGCGGGTAATTGAGCAGAAACGTCATGGTGCCATGCACGTTCTGCAGCACTGCAGCTTTACCCGCCAGGGCAAACGCATCTTCCTTCGTCATGACCGTAGGCCTTTATTGTATGGGGTCAGTGTGCGCTACCAATGGCGGGTTTCACATCCGACGTAAGTCTAGTTCCCTTAAAAAACGTGGGGTTTAATCTGCCGTAATACAAAAACAATCAGGCATGACACCCCTATGACCCGCACATCAACCTATCAGCATGATTATCTTCAAGCCCTGGAACAACCAGAAATGTTCTGGGCCGAACAGGCCGCCGCTCTAAATTGGCAGACGCCGCCGAAAACCATTCTGGAGCCTGGCGCGGACGGCTATTACCGCTGGTTCCCCGATGGACGCCTGAATACCGCCTGGCTGGCGCTTGACGCTCAGGTCGCCGCGGGCCGGGGTGAACAAGCGGCACTGATCTATGATTCACCGGTTACTGGCGCACGCGAACACATCAGCTATCGGCAACTGACCGAACGGGTCGCCCGCTGCGCCGGTATGCTGCGTGAATTGGGCGTCGGTCGCGGAGACAGGGTAATCATCTATATGCCGATGGTGCCTGAGGCGGTTGTCGCCATGCTCGGCTGTGCACGTCTTGGGGCAGTACATTGTGTGGTATTTGGCGGTTTTGCCGCCCACGAGCTGGCCGTTCGGATCGATGACGCCCAGGCCGATGTAGTGATCACCGCATCCTGCGGCATCGAGGTGGACAAGGTTCTGGCCTACAAACCGCTGGTTGATGCGGCAATCACCGAAGCCCGGCATACCGTCAAGCATTGTGTGGTATTGCAACGCCTGCAATGCCAGGCTGAACTCTACCAGGATCGCGATCTGGACTGGCGCCAGGCTATGGCCAATGCCGAACCAGTGGAAGCGGTCGCTGTCGCCGCCACCGACCCACTGTATATCCTCTATACCTCCGGTACGACCGGCAAACCCAAGGGCGTGGTGCGCGACCACGGCGGTCATGCGGTAGCCATGCGCTACAGCATGGAAGCGGTGTATGGCATGCAGCCCGGGGACGTGTTCTGGGCCGCCTCGGATGTGGGCTGGGTCGTGGGGCATTCCTACATTGTCTATGGGCCCTTGCTCAGTGGCTGCACCAGTGTTCTGTACGAAGGCAAACCGGTACGCACCCCGGATGCCGGCGGCTTCTGGCGAGTCTGTGCAGAATATAAGGTCAAGGCACTGTTTGCCGCGCCGACGGCATTCCGGGCAATCCGCAAGGAAGACCCGGAAGCGGATCTGGCCAAACAATATGACCTGTCGCACCTGCAACGGCTGTTCCTGGCAGGTGAGCGCCTTGATCCGCCAACCTGGGCCTGGCTGGAACAGCACTTCCAGCGCCCGATCATTGATCACTGGTGGCAGACCGAGACAGGCTGGGCGATTGCCGCCAACCCTGCCGGCTATGAGCTGCAACAAGCCAAACCGGGCTCGGCAACCTGGCCGATGCCAGGATTTCAGCTTAGTGTTCTGGATGATGAGGGTCAGCCTGTGCCGGCCGGCGTACAGGGTAATATCGCGCTCAAGCTACCGTTGCCGCCTGGCTGTCTGAGCGGTATCTGGGGTAACCCGCAACGTTTCCGTGACGGTTATCTGAGTCACTTCCCTGGCTTCTATCAGTCCGGTGATGCCGGTTATCTGGATGAAGACGGCTATGTCTTCGTCATGGGGCGTACAGATGACATCATCAATGTCGCTGGTCACCGGCTCTCCACCGGCGAGATGGAGGAGGTACTCGGCTCACATCCGGCGGTGGCCGAGTGTGCGGTGATTGGTGTACCTGACGAACTCAAGGGCGAATTGCCGCTGGGATTGGTCGTGCTGAAAAATGGTGTCGAGCTGCAAGAGCCACAGCTTTGTGCCGAGCTGTCTGCACTGGTCCGCCGCGATATCGGTGCGCTCGCCTGTTTTAATCGCGCCTTGGTGGTCAAGCGTCTGCCCAAAACCCGCTCGGGCAAGATTCTGCGCCGGATCATGCGGCAGATGGCCGCGGGGCATAGCTTCCAGACGCCGTCAACCATCGATGACCCTGCCTGTCTGGATGAGCTGGCCAATCAGTTGGGAGGGAATAGAGCCTGAGTAGAGCACCGCTAAAGAAAAGCAGCCGCATGAAGTGATAAGGCCATCACAATGCCACTAAAAACCGGAACTTATCGTCTTTTTCCTGGTTCCGGAACCGTTTCACAATTCTGGGTGATTTGCTAAGGTGTGGACTTGTGAATAACGGAGTGGATACCACTCCACTTGCCTGGTTGCCGGAGCCAGTCAGGGAATAACAAGGCTGTCCGGCAGCATTGAGTGCAAGGGGTCACAATTGATCAAGGTACTGGTGGTCGACGACCATGATCTCGTCCGCATGGGCATTAGTCGTATGCTGGGCGATGTGCCGGGTCTGGCGGTAGTAGGTGAGGCGGAGAGTGGGGAGCGAGCGGTTTCCCTGGCTCGGTCACTCAAGCCCGACGTAGTGCTCATGGATGTGCGTATGCCGGGAATTGGCGGCCTGGAAGCCACCCGAAAACTGGTCCAGCACGACAAGCATCTTAAGGTCATCGCGGTAACGGTATGCGACGAGGAGCCTTTCCCGACCCGTCTGATGCAGGCCGGGGCGGCCGGCTACGTCACCAAGGGGGCGGCGCTGGAAGAAATGGTCAGCGCCATCCGTCAGGTGCACTCGGGCCAGCGTTACATCAGCCCGACGATTGCCCAGCAACTGGCCCTCAAGTCCTTTGCCCCGACAACCGATTCGCCATTTGACAGTTTGTCCGAGCGAGAAATCCAGATCGCCCTGATGATCGTCAGTTGCGAGAAAGTCCAGAGCATTTCCGACAAGCTGTGCCTCAGCCCGAAGACCGTGAATACCTATCGTTATCGTATCTTTGACAAGCTGGGCATCACTAGCGATGTCGAGCTGACCCTGCTGGCAGTGCGCCATGGCATGGTCGATACCAACCGCGCATGAATGCAGTGGTGTTTGATGCTGCGGCCTTTCTGGCCACGGCAAGCAACAAGCCTGGCGTTTACCGGATGCTCGACGAGCAGGGTGAACTGCTCTATGTGGGTAAAGCCAAGAACCTCAAGAAACGCCTGTCCAGCTATTTCCGCAAAACCGGCCTGAGCCCCAAGACCGAGGCGTTGGTCGCGCGTATCCGGCAGATTGACACCACCATCACCGCCAATGAAACCGAGGCGTTGTTGCTGGAACAGAGCCTGATCAAACAAGTGCGCCCGCCGTACAACATCCTGCTGCGTGACGACAAGTCCTACCCCTATGTCTACCTGTCCAGCCAGGACCAGTTTCCCCGGCTGGGGCTGCACCGTGGCGCGAAGAAGGCCAAGGGCCGCTATTTCGGACCTTATCCAAGCGCCGGGGCAATCCGGGAAAGCCTTAATCTGCTGCAAAAGGCTTTTCAGGTGCGCCAGTGTGAGGACAGCTATTTTCGCAATCGCACCCGGCCCTGTCTGCAATATCAGATCAAACGCTGCAAAGGTCCCTGTGTCGGCTTGGTCGATCCGCAGGAATATGCCGAGGACGTGCGCCATTCGGTGATGTTTCTGGAAGGTCGCAGCAATGCCCTGGCCAGTGAGCTGAGTCAGAGTATGGAGCGGGCCGCCGAGCACCTGAATTTTGAGCGTGCGGCTGAATTGCGTGACCAGATAGCGCTGCTGCGCCAGGTGCAGGACCAGCAGAGCATGGATACCGAGCAGGGCAACGTCGATATCGTTGCCGCTGCTGTGGCGCCTGGTGGCGCTTGTGTGCATGTGGTTATGGTGCGTCAGGGCAGGGTACTTGGCAGCAAGAACCATTTCCCGCGGGTGCCGATCGAGCAGACAGCCGGGGAAGTGCTGGCGGCGTTTCTGCCGCAGTACTACCTGGGCGTCAGTGAGCGTGAAGTGCCGGGCGAGATCATCGTCAATGCCGTGCATGACGACTTCCCGGTGATCATCGAGGCCTTGGCCCAGGCCCGTGGCTTTGGTGTCACCATCAGCCATCGGGTGCGCGGTACACGTGGCCGCTGGCAAGGCCTGGCGGTGACCAATGCCGAACAGGCCCTGGCCGGGATGCTTGCCAACCGCCAGCATGTGCAGGCACGTTTCGAAGCCTTGCAGGAAGCGCTGGGCCTGGATGAACCACCAACCCGGCTGGAGTGCTTCGATATCAGCCACTCCAGCGGCGAGGCGACAGTCGCTTCCTGCGTAGTGTTCGGCCCGGAAGGACCACTGAAAAGCGATTATCGGCGCTACAACATCGAAGGGGTGACGGCTGGTGACGACTACGCCGCCATGCGCCAAGCCTTGAGCCGACGCTTCAGCAAACTCAAGGACGGCGAGGGCAAGATACCCGATATCCTGCTGGTCGATGGCGGCAAGGGACAAATGAGCATGGCCCTGGAGGTGATTCAGGAGCTGGCTATTCATGATCTGACCCTGCTCGGAGTGGCCAAGGGCGTAACGCGCAAGCCGGGGCTGGAAACTCTGTACCTCAACGACACCCAGCATGAACTGGTGCTACCCGCGCACTCGCCAGCGCTGCACCTGATTCAGCACATACGTGATGAAGCTCACCGCTTTGCCATCACCGGACACCGTCAGCGGCGGGGCAAAGCCAGAACCACCTCGCCACTGGAGGGGATCGCCGGGGTTGGGCCCAAGCGCCGCCGGGAGCTGCTCAAGCATTTTGGTGGACTGCAGGCACTGGATCGCGCCAGCGTGCAGGAAATTGCCAAAGTGCCAGGCATCAATAAAAAGTTGGCCGAACTGATTTACGCCACCTTGCACAGTGATTAGCTGGTAGTTTTTAACGCGTTATTACCGGCATAGGTAGTTTCACGGCAGCCTGTTAGAATGCCTGCTTACTCAGCGTTGTAGATTGAACATGAATATCCCGAACATACTGACCGTGATGCGGGTGGTGTTGATCCCCATCTTCATTCTGCTGTACTACCTGCCGTTCCACTGGAGTTATCTGGGAGCTGCCATCATTTTCACCCTGGCCAGCGTGACCGACTGGCTGGATGGTTACCTGGCGCGCAGGCTACAACAGAGCACACCCTTTGGTGCCTTTCTCGATCCGGTCGCCGATAAGCTGATGGTTGCAGTCGCCTTGATTCTGCTGGTTCAGAGTCATGGTAACTTCTGGATCACCGCTCCGGCAGTGGTCATCATCGGCCGTGAGATCGTGATTTCCGCATTGCGCGAATGGATGGCCGAGCTGGGGGCCAGAGCCCATGTGGCGGTTTCCAATCTGGGCAAATACAAGACTGCAGCCCAGATGGTGGCTTTGGTCGTGTTGCTGGCCAATCCGCCGGCACTGACCTACTGGGTGATTATTGGCTATGTGCTGCTGATGATTTCGGCCGTTCTGACGCTCTGGTCCATGATGGTCTACCTGAAGGCCGCCTGGCCTCACATGAGCATGGGCTCTGATCAAAAAAACGACAAATAACTTTTTTCGAATCAATGACTTGACAGCTTGGCGCAGATCGCTAGAATGAGCGCCATTGCAACGCGGGAATAGCTCAGTTGGTAGAGCACGACCTTGCCAAGGTCGGGGTCGCGAGTTCGAGTCTCGTTTCCCGCTCCAAACATCGAAAGGCCGACCAGAATTTATCTGGCCGGCCTTTTTCGTTATTGCCTGTTGCCCTTCTACTGACCTGCTGCGACAGCTCACTTCTTTGCCCCCGTCGTGAGGCAATTACCTAAGACTAATGTCGGGGATTCACTCTTAAGCGTTCTTTAGCAGAATGAATTCACGGAAGACTCCAGCGTTCGTGGAATTTCCCAATTTGGTCTTAACAAGAAAGTGGAGAGCAATACGATGGCAGATAAAGATAAAGCTGCTGCATACTGGTCGGCGAACCTTCGCTTGATCCTCGGTAGCCTTGTGATCTGGGCACTATGTTCCTTTGGCTTTGGCATCCTTCTACGGCCCATGCTGTCTGGCATTGCCGTGGGTGGGGCCGATCTCGGCTTCTGGTTCGCTCAGCAAGGCTCGATTCTGATCTTTCTGGCTTTGATCTTCTTCTATGCCTGGAGAATGAACAAGCTGGATAAAGAATTCGGCCTGGAGGAATAAGAGAATGAGCCAATTTGTAATCAACCTGCTCTTTGTTGGCGCCTCCTTCATGCTCTATATCGGTATTGCGATCTGGGCTCGGGCTGGTTCCACCAAGGAGTTCTATGTTGCTGGCGGTGGCGTACACCCGGTCACCAACGGCATGGCAACTGCGGCTGACTGGATGTCTGCGGCTTCCTTTATCTCGATGGCTGGCCTGATCTCGGTTGGCTACGTAAACTCTTCCTTCCTGATGGGCTGGACTGGCGGTTTCGTGCTGCTGGCCATGCTGCTGGCGCCTTACCTGCGCAAGTTCGGCAAGTTTACCGTGCCGGATTTCGTGGGTGACCGTTTCAACAGCAAAGCTGCTCGGGTAGTGGCGGTTATCTGTCTGCTGGTAATCTCGACCACTTATGTAATTGGTCAGATGACCGGGGCAGGGGTGGCATTTGCCCGCTTCCTCGAAGTGAGCAGCACCACCGGCCTGATCATCGCCTCCTGCATCGTGTTCGTCTACGCGGTATTGGGCGGCATGAAGGGCATCACCTACACCCAGGTGGCCCAGTATGTGGTACTGATCGTGGCCTACACCATTCCGGCGATCTTCATCTCTCTGCAGATGACCGGTCACCTGCTGCCGCAGACTGGCCTGTTCGGTACTCACACCGAGTCAGGTATCCCGATGCTGCAGAAGCTGGATGAAGTGGTTCGTGAGCTGGGCTTCCAGGACTACACCGCTGACGTCTCCAACAAGCTGAACATGTTCCTGTTCACCATGTCGCTGATGATCGGTACCGCTGGTCTGCCGCACGTGATCATTCGCTTCTTCACCGTACCGAAGGTGGCTGATGCGCGCTGGTCTGCTGGTTGGGCGCTGGTGTTTATCGCCATCCTCTACACCACTGCTCCGGCTGTGGCTTCCATGGGTCGTCTGAACCTGATCAACACCATCTACCCGGATGGTCCGAGCGCTCCGGCACTGGAATACGCTGAGCGCCCGCAGTGGCTGCAGACCTGGGAAGATACTGGCCTGGTTCGTTTCGAGGACAAGAACAACGACGGTCGTATCCAGATGTACAACGAGGTACCTGCCTTTGCTGAAACTGCTGAAGCACGTGGCTGGGCCGGCAACGAGCTGGTGGTCAACAACGATATTCTGGTACTGGCCAACCCCGAAATCGCCAATCTGCCGGGCTGGGTCATAGGTCTGATTGCTGCCGGTGGTATTGCCGCGGCACTCTCGACCGCAGCAGGTCTATTGCTGGCGATCTCCTCGGCTATCAGTCATGACCTGATCAAGAACATGATCAATCCCAAAATCAGTGAGAAGGGGGAAATGCTCGCCGCGCGTATTTCCATGGCGGTGGCCATTGCGATTGCCACCTGGCTAGGGATCAATCCACCGGGCTTTGCAGCACAGGTGGTGGCCCTGGCCTTTGGTATCGCCGCAGCGTCGATCTTCCCGGTACTGATGATGGGTATCTTCTCCAAGCGCATCAACAGCAAAGGCGCGGTATTGGGCATGCTGGCCGGTCTGCTGAGCACCACCATTTACATCTTCCTGTATCTGGGCTGGTTCTTCATTCCGGGCACCAACACCCTGGCCAACGTTCCGGACAATTGGTTGTTCGGTATCTCCCCGTTGTCGTTCGGTGCGGTGGGCGCGGTTATCAACTTTGCCGTAGCCTTTGGGGTATCCTATCTGACCGAAGAGCCGCCGCAGGAAATCCAGGATCTGGTGGAAAGCGTTCGCTATCCCAAGGGTGCTGGTGGCGCTGTGGCACACTGAGAGTAATCCTGAGCGTAGTGCTATGCTGCGCTCATGACTCAACCCGCGGGCTTCCTCTTCGGAAGCCCGCCTTGTTTTCGAGACATACTTTATGATCTGGCATTTGGTCGCACTGGCCGCAGCAGGTTTGGGGGCAGCAGGGATCGGGTTTCTGTTGCGAGCCGCATCTGGCAGGAAACTGCCGAAATGGATAGTTCCGGTCTTTGCCGGTATGGGGATGCTGACTTACCAGATCTACTACGAGTATTACTGGTTCGAGCACAAGCAGAGCCAACTGCCTGCAAGTTCCGTGGTGGTCGCTACCGAACAGCAGCAGGCGATCTGGCGGCCCTGGACATATCTGCTGCCAATGACGGTCGGTTTCAGTGTGGTGGATCGCAGCAACCTGGCGGAGGTCCAGCTGGATGATAATCAGATCAAACGTTTCATCCTGTATCGCTTCCAGAAAGAGTACGTGGATTTGGTCAGCCACCAGCCTCATCTGCTCAACTGTGACACTCAGGAGCTGGTCCCAGAGGCCGATGACGGCAGCCTGCGGCCTGAGCTGATGCGTAAACTGGATAGCGATGATCCATTGTATCTGGCAGTTTGCCGCTAGGGCGCAAAGCAAGTGCAGTGAAGTTCTCAGACTGCGCTTGCCAAGCACCAGCAATTAGGACATAATGCTGCCCGTCGACAGCAAGGCAGCAAAAATACCAGTCTTATCAATAGGATAAGATCACGTTTTGAGCAAAGCCAGTTCGACGCCGTTACGCGATCTCACCCACTGCGTAATGGTCCCTATGAGGCCGGGTGGCAGAGTGGTTATGCAGCGGATTGCAAATCCGTGAACGCCGGTTCGATTCCGACCTCGGCCTCCATTTATTTCCTCGCCCGGATGGCGAAACTGGTAGACGCACGAGACTTAAAATCTTGCGGTCATTGCGACCGTGCCGGTTCGATTCCGGCTCCGGGCACCATTCTCTTCGATGACTTACCAGCCATCCCTTGGCATTCTGTTTTTCCGCAGCTCATCGCGTCGGCGCGATCTTCTTACCGCGCCCGGCCTTGGTTAATCCTCTTTCAGCCTCGCTAAGAAATAGAGGATTACCAGGGGATTGTCCGCTGATTAAATCAGTTCGATGACGCCCCAATTGTCGCTGACTTGTGTTGGACAAAAAACCACCGACGGGGCTTGGCTCTGCCCATCCTGGGCGTCGACCGCCCAGAACAGGTCAGCGTCAACGGAGCTACTGAGCTTACGTGCAATTAAGCAGTGCTGGCTTGAAGGGGCTCACTTCCTGCCGCTACTGCTTTGTTTATATCAGCCTGTATCAGCGCAGCAGATGCAGGCCCAAATAGCACACACAAAGTCACAATCAACCAGGTTGGCCTTGCTTTCTTGCTTATCGTACCGTCCGTTGCGGCATTGATATGGTCATTCACGGTTGCCATCATAATGGGGTACAAAAAGGGGATGAAAACACAGAGCCAAGCCGAAGCCTTAGCTGACAACAAGTTGGAAGAGTCACCCAAGGATCGTACCTCTCCATGCACTCTATACACCCAGTAAAGAAAGTAAAAAGGCACTAGCAGGCAAAGGAGGAAGACTTCAACAGGTTCTCTCTCCTTGACTGAGAGAGTAACTCCTCTCTGCGGTGGCTCTGCGTTAAAGAGCATGTTACTGAGAGGGATTATAAGAAGCATAGCTATGATGATCGGCATAACCATCGCTAAAAAAAACACCCAGGAATTCAGCTGATCAAGTGTAAAAGTAAAAGTTGCCGGAACAATTAATGGCCCACTCGCATATTGAATGGCTGTCATCACGCCAAACGCGACCACAAAGGTTTCTGCGCGCCCCTCTGGCCCTACAAGAAATGCAGGAACAGCAATGGCGACAGCCCCCGTTATCAGGCCAAACAAAAACACACCGAAGAATAAGAGTGGCACGTTACTGGAAAAACTAATGAATGCTATTCCAACGAGAGCTAACACCCCGTATAAGAAAAACACATGGTGGCTTTTGCTTCTGACAGCAGACCAAGCCAGTAAAAACCCAAAAATACCGGCAAAAGTTTTTATGTTGCTGGCGACCACCATAGAGGATGTTGGCAGCTCCGCCAGGCTCATAAAGCGGAATATCAAGGAAGAGTACAGAAAATTTCCCACGCCGCAAATTAAAACAAAATAGCCTAGCAACCCCCAGAACCGATAACTGCTGAGTTGGTCGGCCCAAGACCATGAAGTCGATCCGTCTTTTAAACTATTCATATCGTCCCTGTACTGCTTAGTTTGAATTGTGAAAATTGATAACTTGACCGCGCCCTAGCGCAGCTTAAAACCGGCAAAATAATCGCATGGCAATATCATCAGCGTCAAAGATCAAGACCACTTTTGCCGTGTTTTGTGGGCCAGTTCAGGCTTTCTCAGGCAACAAGTTTTCGAGGACGTGGAGCCGCGAATCGCTCGGAATCTGATAGGCTGCCGAGCTAACAGCCATTTGAAATGGCTGTTATGGCCCGTTTCAATTCTGAAACAACCGGTTACAGATCCTCTGCTGCTGTTACAGCGCTGAAACACTGCAGGACAATATTCGAGTTCACTTCAAGCCTGCGGGCGCTCGGGCTTTAACCGAGGAAAGGCCAGAAGCAGACTGATAAAAGTGTTTCATTGATGAAACAGATCGCGTCGAAACCTTCTCCGCAAAAACACCTATCTCATTAAAATATAAGGCTTTTTATTTTAGGGCATGAGTTCTGCTTTGTTTTGTGCGTTACACCCAACAACATAAGCGAAAAAAAGCCATGGACACAGGATGTATCGTAGGGCTGCGGTATCTGTTGTTCTTTTTCTGCCTGATGCCTGCCATTGTCATGACGCCTCCCGCATTCGCTGCCGGCGGTGACATCATCATTATCCGCGAGGTCCAGCCTCGTAGCGCAACACGTCCGCCACTGGTCCCCGATCCCAATCCACACATCGTCAACCCCAAGCCCAATGCGGTCATTGATCAGGGGCTGAGCAATCTGACTGCTCCCGGCGAACTCAGCGACAGTGATTTCGCCAATGTCACCGGGGGACACGGGATTCAGCACCATCTGACCAATCCTCAGGGTCCGCATGCGGTTGGGGAGCACGTCCAGCGCGGCAGTGCCGGTGTCAATCAGCAGAATATCCCCGCATCGCCTGGAGCCAGCCACATTGGTGGCAGTCGCCTTGGCAACAATATCGATGGCCAGGTCAATCGAAGTCTGCAGCAGGGCTTGAGTCCTCTGCAGCAGTTGCAAGGGCGATAGTCACAAGGAGTTCGATCATGCGTACAACCATGCGGCACGCCCTGAGTTTTGCTCTGGCGCTGAGCTTCTGCGCGCAGCTCTCGGCGGATCAGCAAGATCAGGCCCAGATCCATAATTCGCTCCAGGGCTACAGCGGCAACGCCATGGTCAACCAGGCGGCCGGCAGTGCTCAGCAACAGGTCAATGCTCGGGCCATTGCCGCCGGCGAGCACGCCTCGGTTCAGGTCCGCCAACAGCGCGACCAGATTGCCGAAGAGGCCGGCCAGTTGGATGCCAGCAGTCATATCACAGGCAATGCATTCAGTGCCGGCAACGGCATCCTGGGAGTCAATCAGAGTGCCGGTGTCGGCAATCAGCAGATCAATGCTTTCAGGCTGGGTTTTGGTGCTCTGCCAGAAAGCCTTGACGACAGTGGGCTGGCGCAAAGTGCTGCGCCGCTGTCGATCAACTCGGGTGCAGAAGTACCCAACAACGGCGAACGCCTGGTCGAGATCGATGACCAGGCCTTTGTGGGAAGTCGTGGCGCGGTGCAGCTGAACCAGAGCGCGGGGGTTGGTAACCGGTCGGTAAACAACCTCGGCATACGGATCATCGATTGATCCGTTGGCAGTCAACTAAACGCAACACAAGGAGATCCACATCATGAAGACGCAAAGAGTACTCACTCCGCTGGCATTCGGGCTGGCTGTAGCCATTTCTGGCTCAGCCTATGCCGTAGGTGATGGGGCTTCTGCGGTGATCTATGACACCCAGAAGAACTTCAACAATGAGGTGCTGAATCAGGGAACCGAGAATACCGCTTCGGTGAATGATTCACTGAACAGTGCTTCGGGCAATGTCGGGGTCAACGTCGCGGCTGGTGACAACAACCAGCAAGCCAACGCTGCAGCGGTGGCCACAGCTGACGCGTTGTTTGTTTTTGGTTTCCCGGTTGTCGCCTCGGCTCAGGCCAGCATCGATGTTCAGCAAAAGGAGTTCAACAACGACCTGACCAACTACAGCGTGCCCAACGATGCGTCGTTGAACAATTCGGCCAACGACACTTCGGGTAATGTTGGTATCAACATCGCTGCTGGCAACTACAACCAGCAGAAGAACGACATGGCGATCGCTTCGTCCAGCAGTGCATTCACTGCGGCTGCCAGTGTGAATGTCGAGCAGAAGTCGTTCGGCAACAACACTGACAACCTTGCCGTACTGGACTATGGCAAGCAGTACGTCCACCTCAAGCTCAAAGCTGATGGCACCTATGAAGGGGTGTCTGATCAGATCGGTGACGTATATCTGGATGTCTGGGAAGGGCCGACTCATCCGGGCGGTGCCAATATCGGTCATATCGATGTGGACAGCGCGGCGCAAGGAGCGGTTGACCTGAACGGTGATGGCGGCGCTTTTGCCTTCAACGAAGAAGGAACCCTGGGTCTGAAGGGATCCGTCAGCGGCTATATCCCGGTTGTTGTCGGATTCACCGGGCCGGTCACCAACAATGCCACGATCAACGGTTCGCTGAACAATGTATCGGGTAATGTTGGGGTCAACGTGGCTGCCGGTGGTGGCAACCAGCAGAGCAACTCGCTGGCGATTGCTGCCGGTTGCACCGCCTGCCCCAATGGTGGTGGCGGTGGTGGCGAACTCTGAGCGCAAGCATCTGGACCCGGGCTTTGCCCGGGCTCCAGTAGAGGAGGGCTGCAATGCGTCAGTTGATCATGGCCGTAGTCTGTTTCGCTGCACTGGGCCTTGGCGCCGAGGTTAGCGAGGCGCGCGGACAGGGGTTTGCCGTTTTGCCGGGCGGCGGATTGGCTTTCAAGTCAGTTACCAGCATGCGTGAGCGGCGCTATTTGAATCTGGTTGAACAGAAAACCGATTTCAGTTGCGGCGCGGCGTCTCTGGCTACGGTCCTGAACCACGCCTATGGCTGGAGTCTGACCGAAGAGCAGGTTATCGAAGGCATGTTGGCCGAGGCCGATGTCGAGCAGGTCAGGACACTGGGTTTTTCGATGCTGGACATGAAGAACTATGTCGAAAGCATCGGGCTGCGCGCCAGAGGATATCGCATTGAGCCGGAACACCTGGAGCAGGTGCAGATCCCTGCAATCGTGCTGGTGGATATCCGGGGCTACAAGCACTTCGTGGTTATGCAGCGCAGCAGTGATGGCTGGGTCTACATTGGTGACCCGGTTCTGGGGCAGAAGAAGATGCCGCTCGACGAATTTGCCAATGGCTGGAACGGCATTGTGTTTGCTGTCATTGGCCCCGGCTATGACCGCAACAATGTTCTGCTGACACCGCCAGAACCCTTGACCGCCAGACACCGGTTGGACCGGTTCAGCCCTGTCAAGGATGCGGACCTGATGGAGTTTGGTTTTATCCAGAGTGATTTTTTCTAGCGCCTGTGCAAGAGCGATTACGCTCCAGGAGCGCAACATGAACATGAAGATGAAATGCTGCTTGATCGGGAGTCTGGCCTGCTTGAGTCTGCCAGTCAGCGCTCAAGGCCTGTTCCAGCCGGTCGAGCTTAGAGATGCGGAGCTGGCTGAGCTGCGTGGACGTTATGTGCTGCCGGACCGGGTCATTCATTTCGGCGTCACCATGACCACATTCTGGCAGAACAGCGCAGGTCAGGCGATTGGTGCTCAGGTCAACTTCCAGATGAATGGCAAAAGCGAGCCAAGCCTGCATGTAACCATGCTTGAACAGCTGGGCAACGGCGCAGTAGTCAACCCGGGAACCGGGCAGGTCATTGGCGGAGCAGGGCTGGGTAGCGTACAGGGTGTGGTTCAGAGTGTGCGTAGTGCCGGTGATTACAATGATGCATTGAACGATCTGACCATCAATATCAGCTCGAGCGAGCAGGTCTTTGCTCAAGGCGGTCAACCATGGAATGGCCCAACTCAATTTGCCAATGACGCAGGTGTAGTCCAGATCAACAAACACGCCGGGGGCTTGCAGATTGCCCTGCAGGCGAACCATGGCCAGGGCAGCGCTCAGCAGATCATGGGCGGAGGCAACCTCTCGCAACAGGCCAATATAGGCGGCAATCTAAACCAGGTATTCAACACCGCTGAACTTAACGTGGCCCTGCGCGAGAGAGCCTTGAGCATGGACCTGGCCAACTGTGCCTGGGAGCAAATGCGGGCCCTGCGCCCGGCAGGCTATTGAACAAGAACCGAATAGCGCAAGGATACTGTCATGTGCCGATACTGGCGTGGTGCGTTACTTGTAGTAATGGCCAGCAGTAGCTGTGCCCTGGCTCAGGGAATGAGCAGTGAAGAAGCAGTGCTGCGTCAGGAGTTGGAGGTACTCAAGCAGCGCTATGAGGCTCAGCAAAATGCGCTGATGATACTGGAGCAGCGCCTGCGTCAGCTGGAAGGCCGCACCAGCGAACCTGCTGCGCCCCCCGCAGCTCCGGCAGCAGCATCTGCGGCACCCGCTCAACCAGCAACACAGGTCGCCAGGGCAGAGGGTGGTTATGGCCAGACACTAAGAGAGTCATCCGAACCGCCACCTAGCGTTGAGGCTCTGTACCAGGAAGCCAGCGGTTTCTTCGGCGGCGGCACCTTCAGTATCGAGCCAGGGCTTACCTACAGTTATTACGATACCCGACAACTGTTTCTCAATGGCTTTCTGGCGCTTGATGCGATCTTTCTCGGCAACCTGGGGATCGATGAGATCAAGGCCAACACCTTCACCCTGGACCTGACCGGTCGCTACAACCTGCACCAGCGCTGGCAGTTCGACGTAAACCTGCCGCTGATCTATCGGCGTACCACCTATCAATCAGCAGGTGCCGGAGGCTCAACAGCCCAATTCAGCGAGAAAACCGTTACCGGTGATCCACGCTTGGGCGATATCAGCTTCGGCGTTTCCTACAAATTCCTTGATGAAGCCCCAGGACGCCCGGATGCGGTGGCCAGCCTGCGGATAAAAGCACCTACCGGCAAGGAACCTTACGGCATCAAGTTTGATCGTGTTTCAGGCAACACCAACCTCAGCGTTCCCGAGGATCTGCCGACCGGCAATGGCGTCTGGGCTATCAGCCCTGGTATTTCTCTGGTCAAGACTCTGGACCCGGCCGTGGTGTTCGGCAACCTGTCCTATACCTACCACAAGACCGAAAGTTTTTCAGACATCAGCACCGAGCGTAATGCCAAGGTTCCCGGCAAGGTCGATCTGGGTGATTACTTCCAGTTTGGCCTGGGGATGGCTTTTGCCTTGAATGAACGCATGAGTCTGTCCATGTCGTTTTCCGAACTGATCAGTCGCAGCAGCCGGATCAAGCCTCAGGGCGGCCCCTGGCAGAAAATCAGCGGCAGCGATGCCAATGCTGCCTATTTCAATATCGGCATGACTTATGCCGTGAACAATGACCTGACCGTAGTACCCAGTCTATCGGTTGGTCTGACACCCGATGCGCCAGACTTCACATTCAGCCTCAAGTTTCCCTATTACTTCTGAGCAGGGGGTTACCGCAAGTGATGCTTGTGCAGCAGTCGATAAAAGGTCGGGCGTGAAACGCCCAGCGCAGCTGCGGCTCGGCTGGCGTTGTTGGGAAACAGGCTCAGCGCGTCGCTCAGAGCGTGAGCTTCAGCGCGCAGTATATAGTCGTTGAGTGTATCTATGCGGCTGCGATGCGAGGGGGCCTGCTCCAGTCCCAGATCGAAAGCCTGGATCAGCCGCCCCTCTGCCAGGGCCATGCCGCGTCGAACCCGGTTGGCCAGTTCACGCACGTTGCCCGGCCAGTCGTAGTCAATCATGGCCTGCATGGCGTCCTCACTGAACCGTCGGGGCCGGCGCCCAACCTCAATCGCATACAGTTCGGCAAAATGATGAGCCAGTGGCGGGATATCTTCACGGCGTTCGTTCAGCCGCGCCGTTTGAACCTGCAGAACATTGAGACGGTAATACAAGTCTTCGCGAAACCGCCCCTGTTCGATAGCCTGCTCAAGGTCGATATGGGTGGCTGCCAGAACCCGGACATCGACATTGATCGGCTTGCTGGAGCCAACCCGCTCAATCTGTTTTTCTTGCAAAAATCGCAGCAGGTTGGCTTGCAACTCCAGCGGTAGGTCACCGATTTCATCCAGAAACAGCGTACCGCCATTGGCCTGCTCTATACGGCCAATCTTGCGCTGATGGGCGCCTGTGAAGGCGCCTTTCTCATGACCGAACATCTCTGACTGAATCAGGTGCTCGGCAATGGCCCCGCAATTGACGGGCACGAACGGCCCGCTGGCCCGCCGTGAGCGCCAGTGCAATGCTCTGGCCACCAGCTCTTTGCCGGTGCCACTGTCACCTCGAATCAGGACGGGGGAGTCAGTGGGTGCCAGTTTGCCAATCAAACCGTTGAGCTGTCGGGTGAGCTTGCTGTCGCCAATGATCTGGTAGCCTGCATTGATGGGCGTGGGCCGTTTGCGCAGTCTGGCCATGCCATAAGCCCGCCCCAACGCCACGCATACCCGCTCAGGCTCGAAGGGCAGGGTGTGGTAATCGAAAAACCACTCTCCGACAAAATTGCTGAAACTGGGGCACTGCATTGACTCAGGGCGTACAGCGGCCAACCATTCGGTTCCAGCCCGGCCAAGCAGGGCTTTCAAAGGCTCGGCGCGCTTAAGATGTGCATCATGAAGACGGATAAGGCCAACATCAAAGCCCTGGGCCGGAACTTCGGCCAGTTCACAGGTCGTGATGCTCCAGCCGCTGGCCTCCATGCGCGGAATCAGAGTCCGGCATTCCTGGCATGGGTCAACCAGCAGCAACCGGCGTGAATATTTCAAACCGGGGATGAGCTGGGCCAGTCCTTGGGTGTTTTCCATGAGTCTTTATTATGTGAGTGTTGGGGGTACTCCCTAAACATAGCAAGGCAATCCAAACCGGATGGACCGATTTCATCTAAGAGCCAGCAGCTATAAGTGAGTTGATGCATGTAGTGCTATTGTGTCATCAAGCCTTCAACTAGCGGTCATGGCGTCGTCATCCAGGTATGGCGCAATCGCGGTATCCCTCCACCATTTGGGAGTACAGCGATGCGTATCACGGTTATTGGGTGTGGTTATGTCGGATTGGTAACGGCGGCCTGTTTTGCCGAAATGGGCAACGATGTGATCTGTGTCGACCAGGACCGGGAACGGATCGCCGCGCTGTCTGACGGTCGTTCACCCATCTATGAGCCCGGAATTGAAGCCTTGCTGGCGGTCAATCTCAGCGGCCGCAGGTTGGCTTTTACCACGCGTCTGGACCAGGCCCTGGAACGCGCCGAGGTAGTCTTCATTGCGGTCGGTACGCCATCGAGCGCGGATGGTTCAGCGGATATTTCACAGATTCTCTCGGTAGCCGCCAGCCTGGGCCAGTACCTTATGGCGCCAGCGATTGTCGTCTGTAAATCGACCGCGCCGGTCGGTACCGCCTGTCGGGTTCAGGCGATTCTCGACCAGCATTGTGCCCGTCGCCATCTGAACTGGCGGGCCAGCGTGGTGAGCAATCCGGAGTTTCTCAAAGAAGGCGTGGCGATCAATGACTTCATGCGCCCGGACCGGATCATCATCGGGACTGAAGATGATCATGCCGCCGAGGTCATGTGCGCGCTGTATGCGCCATTCGTGCGCAACCACGAGCGGATATTGCTCATGGGCCGGCGCGCCGCCGAATTCAGCAAGTATGCCGCCAATGCTTTCCTGGCCACCAAGATCTCATTCATGAATGAAATGGCCAGCCTGAGCGCCAGGCTTGGAGTGGATATCGAGCAGGTGCGCAAGGGCATCGGCTCGGATCAGCGAATCGGCCACCAGTTCATCTATGCCGGTTGTGGTTATGGTGGCTCCTGTTTTCCCAAGGATATTCGCGCCTTGTTGCACATGGCCGAAGCAGAGGATCAACAGTTGCCGTTGCTGAGCGCTGTTGAGGCGCGTAACAGTACGCAAAAGCAATGGCTGTTTCGTCAGATCAGCACACGGCTTGGCAGCAATTTGCGTGATATGACCGTGGCGATCTGGGGCCTGTCGTTCAAGCCAGGCACCGATGATATCCGTGATGCGCCAAGCCTGGTGCTGGTCAAATCCTTGCTGGATGCAGGAGTACGGGTGCAGGCGTTTGACCCGGTCGCAGGAACGAATATCGCCAATCAGTTTGCTGCCGCGGTGGCTCGGGGCCAATTACAGTTGAGTGAAGATCAGTACCAGGCCGCTCGCTTTGCCGATGCGCTGGTGCTGGTGACTGAGTGGAAGCAGTTTCGCCAGCCGGACTTCATTCGTTTGCGTGAGCTGATGCGTCGCCCGTTGTTGATTGATGGGCGCAATCAATATGATCCGCAGGCGTTGCAGGCGCAGGGGTTCGAGTATGTCGGGGTAGGGCGACCCAGTGCCGAGCCGCAACAGCGGCCAGCACTAAGGATCGCCTAGGAAACTGCGCTCAGAACTCGTATTTGAGGCTGGCCTGAATGGTGCGTTCGGCGCCGAACCAGCAGTTGTTTTCGTCGTAGCAACTGTAATAGCGCTCATCCAGCAGGTTGTTGACCGACAGCCGGATACTGGCACCGGCCAGGCTAGTGTCCAATTCGCTCAGGTCATAACCAACGGACAGATCAACCAGACGGGCCGAAAGCACCTTGCCGCCGGTGTTGCGCTCGTTCAGTTCTGCCTCGCCGATATAGCGCCAGCCCAGTCCCAGACTGGTACCGGCCAGCGGGCCATTGTACAGCTCGTAGTTGGCCCATAGAGCAACCTGCTGCTCGGGAATCCATACCGGGGTGGTGCCCTTGAGGCCGCTGTTGTCTTTGGTCACCTCCACATCCTGCACTGTCCATGAGCCGCTCAGGTGCAGGCTGTCAGTCACCTGGGAGGCCAGCTCCAGCTCCACACCCTGGGAGCGTACTTCGCCGGCCTGGATCAGATCATAGGGACCGCCGTTCGGGTCGCGGGTCTGGACGTTGTCCTTGGTGATCCGGTAAACGGCCAGTGAACCGCTGGTGCGCCGGTCGGGGGCTGCGTACTTGATTCCAGCCTCCCACTGCTGGCCGTTAGAGGGTTCGAACTTGCGGCCATTGCGATCACTGCCGTTCATCGGCTCGAAGCTTTCGGCATAGCTGACGAACGGTGCCAGACCATTGTCGAAGCCATACAGCATGCCAGCGCGATAGGTAGTCTTGTTCTGCTTGAAGCTGTCATTGGTGGCGAAGCCGTATTTGACGCCTTTTTCGCTGCCCTTGAAGTGGTCACGGCGTACCCCGGCAATTACCACCAAGCGGCCGAGACGCATCTGATCCTGGAAGTAGAACCCGGTTTGCCGCTTGCTCAGATCGAATTTGCTGCTGTAGCCCGACGCGGCGAAATCCAGACTACCGGGATCGATCAGATGATGGTTGGGATTGAACAAGTCGATATCCGGTGCTAGCGCATCTTCATACCGAATCCGCGAATCCAGATCCAGGTAGTCGAGCCCCAGCAGCAGGTTGTGCTCCACTACGCCGGTACGCACCAGGCCAGACAACTGGTTGTCCATGGTTACGCCCTTGCTGCGCTCATCGGTCAGGTAGGCGCGACGGCTCAGCGTCCGCTCGTCAGCGGCCAGAACCGTGGAGTAGGTGTTTTTCTGCAGTACATCAGCATCCAGGAACCGGGTGTTGTGCAGGAAGCTCCAGTTGTCGTTGAACTGATGGCTGATCTTGTAGCCAGGCATCAGTACTTCACGGTCAAAGGTGTTCCAGTTAGCGTCACCACTGTAGGTGTCGGGGTCCAGCTTGCCGTTGCTGTTGCGCAGGAACAGGCCGCTGGCCGGCAAGGTGGTATAGATGCCCATGTCCGGATCTTTCTGATAGTACAGATTGAAATTGACCAGTGTGGCGTCAGTGACCTGCCAGTCCAGCGAGGGCGCCAGCATGATCCGCTCCTCCTCGGAGGTCTGGGCCTGACCATCCTTGCTGCGGGCCAGGCCGACAATGCTGTAGGACAGGTTGGAGTCACCCAGTTGGCCGCGCGACTCAACACTCAGCTCACGCAAGTCCTGGCTGCCGATCGCCAGTTGTACGCTGTTGTAGGGATCCTTGCCGGGCTTTTTGCTGATCAAATTGACCATGCCGCCCGGTGGCATATTGCCGTACAGGGTTGACGTCGGCCCCTTGAAGACCTCGACCTGCTCAACGGCCAGCAGGTCGATCTGCGGCTGCAGGTTCCAGTCGTTGTATAGCAATTGCAGGCCGTCATAGGCGTTCTGGTAATTGATGAAGCCGCGTACGTTGAACAGATCCAGCCGGGTTACCGCACCACCTCGCAGTTCGGTATTGACGCCCGGGGTGTAGCGTAAAGCGGCTGCTACCGAGTCGGCATTGCGCATGGACAGGGTGTTCTGGTCGATTACCGAGATACTTTGCGGCGTTTCCTGTGGGGCCAGCTGCGTTTTGGTGGCGGTGTTACGCTCGGTATTGCCGTAAATCACGACATCGTCCAGTTCGTGCTCATGCAGCTCGTTGGCCAAGGCCGGAGTGCAGAGCAGCGAAGCAATACTCAAGGCCAGCAGGGAACGCTGAAACGGATGGT
Organism: Pseudomonas jilinensis; assembly: GCF_003586265.1. Lineage (NCBI taxonomy): Bacteria > Pseudomonadati > Pseudomonadota > Gammaproteobacteria > Pseudomonadales > Pseudomonadaceae > Pseudomonas > Pseudomonas jilinensis. The sequence goes on from NZ_QJSA01000006.1 coordinate 26,843, forward strand.
GCGACTTCATTGGGGCTCCTGATCAGTAGTCTCGCATCAAATGCTAATGATTCGCATTTTATGCATTGCTGGCAGCAAGCCACTTAACATTTTGGGGCATATTCATCTAAGGGAAGGAGAGTGCCCATGTTGGCAGAGCGTGACCGGAACCCAATACTCCATGCGCGCATCCGGATTCTGAGGTTCGAAGTCTGGTGGATAGATCTCCAGATCGAAGCCATTGACCCCGCAATAGCCAGAGTCCGGCAGCCAACTCTGAATAAACCAGTCGATGAGATGTTCAAGCTGCCCAATCGGGCCATGACAGGGAACCACTGCATATTGCTGAGCGGGAACGCTCAACCTGCTCAAACCTTGATCATTGGCCAGCGGTGTGACTACTCCGGCCCAGTAGGGGATGCGTGCTTCAGGGTGGTTGTCACGCACATCGAGAACACCAATCCGAACCCGTGAACGGGTATCGGCTACGCGTTGGGCAAAGCGCTGCCATAGCCTGGGTACGCTGGTTTTGAAGTCAGGATTGGCAGCATAGAGCCCTGCGATTTCTCCAAAGACCCCCACAAGCTCAAATGCCGGACGTGTCTCAATCCGCACCTGCACCATTCGCTGCAAGACCGGGCTGTTACAGTCCGGTCGCAACGGTGTTCGCAGGCCGATGCGCACACCCCGCTGTCGGTATTGGCCAGGTGGACAGCCAAACATTTGCCGGAAACTGCGGCTGAAGCTGATTTCAGATTCAAAACCACAGGCCAGGGCGATATCCAGTTGCCGTAAGGGGGTATCAAGCAGCAACTCGGCAGCCTTGCTCAGGCGTAATTCACGGATGTACTGAGCGACGCTCAGGCCGGTATGCAGCATGAATACCCGCTGCAATTGCCAGCGTGACCAGCAGCTCAGGCTGGCCAACTGGTCCAGCGACAAGGCCTGGTCCAGGTGAGCATGAATATGCTCAAGCACCCGGCTGATTCGGCTGAAAGATGGATTGGCGATGGACAAAGGGAAGGCCTGACACAGAATACTCCCGCTAGCTTACGGATGAACAGGTCAAATGCAAGTGATTGTCGTTTACCTTGATTGATGTGGTAGGGATGCTGCCAGGTAAATACGGTATGCTCGGCTTTTTAAGCATTATGGGATTAAGCGCATGGCCGCATATGATTTTGATCTGTTCGTGATTGGCGCCGGTTCCGGCGGGGTACGTGCCAGCCGTATGGCTGCGGGCTTTGGTGCCCGGGTCGCCGTGGCCGAAGACCGTTATCTGGGAGGCACTTGCGTCAACGTCGGCTGTGTACCAAAAAAGCTGTTCGCTTATGCCGCTCATTTTGCCGAAGACTTCGAGGATGCCGCAGGCTATGGCTGGGATCTTCCGGCATCCGGGTTCAACTGGTCGCGCCTGGTCGAAAACAAGAATCGCGAGATTCTGCGGCTCAACGGTATTTATCGCAATCTACTGACTTCGGCCGGCGTTCAACTGATCGAAGGCCGGGCCAGACTACTCGACTCACATACCGTCGAGGTTAACGGCCAGAGCTACACTGCCGAACGAATTCTGCTGGCCACCGGGGGCTGGCCGCATATTCCCGAGTTCCCCGGCCGCGAACATGTGATCAGTTCCAACGAGGTGTTCTACCTGCCAGAGTTGCCCAAGCGCACCCTGGTGGTTGGCGGTGGTTATATTGCTATCGAGTTCGCCAGTATTTTCCATGGCCTGGGCTGTGATTCGACCTTGCTGTATCGCGGCGAACTGTTCCTGCGTGGTTTTGACCTGGGCGTGCGTGAGCATGTCGCCAAGACCCTGAAGGATAAGGGGCTGGACCAGCGCTTCAATGCCGATGTTGAACGCATCGACAAACAGCCCGATGGCAGCCTGCGTGTTGCACTGAAAAGCGGAGAAACACTGGACGCTGATCTGGTGCTCTATGCCACAGGACGCAAGCCGAATCTGGATGGCCTGGGGTTGGAAAACACCGCCGCAACTCTGGATGCCAAGGGCTTTATTGCCGTGGATAGTGACTACCAGACCCAGGACCCGGCAATTTTCGCCATTGGCGATGTAACCGATACCCTGCAACTGACTCCGGTTGCCCTGGCCGAAGGTATGGCCCTGGCCCGCCGGCTGTTTAAGCCAGAGGAGTATCGCCCGGTCGATTATGCCGATATCCCCACAGCGGTATTCTGCATCCCCAATATCGCCACGCTGGGCCTAAGCGAAGAACAGGCCAGGGCCAAGGGCTACCAGCTCAAGGTGTTTGAAAGTCGCTTCCGTGCCATGCGCAATACCCTGGCCGGACGTAGTGAACAAAGCTTCATGAAGCTCTTGGTGGACAAGGTTACCGACCGGGTGCTGGGCATTCACATGGTTGGCCCCGAAGCAGGGGAGATCGTTCAGGGGCTGGCAGTGGCGGTCAAGGCCGGCGCTACCAAGGCGGTTTTCGATGCAACCCTGGGTATCCATCCCACTGCAGCTGAGGAGTTTGTTACCATGCGCACCCCAACCCGGGAGGACTGACAATCCCGGTCTGACACTGCTGGAGCGTACCTGAATGACCTGGTTTTATGCGTTCGATCTGTTCGGTGTGGCGGTGTTCGCCATTACCGGGGCGCTGATGGCCGGACGCAAGTCCATGGACCTGTTCGGGGTGATGGTGATCGCCATCATCACCGCGCTGGGCGGCGGCACTCTGCGTGACGCCATTCTGGATAATCACCCGGTGAGCTGGATTCGTAACGACCTCTATATTCTGGTGGCCGTTCTGGCCGCCATCGGAACGGTTGTCTGGGTCCGTTTTACCCGGCCGATTCACGAAACCGGGCTGCTGGTGGCTGATGCCTTTGGCCTGGCGGTGTTCACCGTGATCGGTACCCAGGTTGCCCTGCAACATGATGTGCCGATCAGTGCTGCGGTGATCATGGGGGTAATGACCGGAGTGGCCGGCGGGGTGATGCGCGATATCATCTGCAACGAGATTCCACTGATCTTCCATAAGGAAATCTACGCCACTGCCTGCATCGCCGGCTCGCTGGTGTATATCGGTCTGTATTATCTGGGGATCCCGGAAAATCTCGATATTACTCTGGCTATCCTGACAGTCCTGGCGATTCGCCTGGCGGCAATTCGCTGGCACTTGGGGCTGCCACGGTTCCACCTGCTTGACCGGACACCCCCAAACGACGATCAGTGATGATGGTGGCCGTTGCCATGACCATGTTCATGTCCGTGTGACGGCCCATCCTGATCCTCGACCGCTACCTCGACCTCGATCTCACCGGCATGTTCGAATCGCAGCGTCAGCGGGAAACGCTCACCCGCCACCAACGGCTGTTGCAGATTGAACAGCATGATGTGATAGCCGCCTGGCTCGAAACTGATTTGCTGACCTGGCTCAACCACGACCTGTTCAATTTGCTGCATCTTCATCAGGCCATCGGCATGTACATGCTCGTGCAGCTCGGTATAGGCCGCTGCCGGAGTCTCGGCACCCAGTAACCGGTCAGCCTGGGATCCCTGATTTTCGATGACCAGATAAGCTGCACCAGTGGGCGCAACCGGTGGCATGGCGCGCGACCAGGGATGATCAATATGTAGCTCCCCGGCCCGGTATTCATGGGCAGAGGCCATACCGCTCAGCAGAAAGGCAGCACTGACTGTCAGAAACGCCTTGATCGACATGCAGAATCTCCTTGCAATAATGAGCCACGAGCCTAGCGCGCCAACTGGTTGCTGAACAAGGCCTATGAACTGGAACCCTCGATATCGGGCCATGCAACCGGCTCTTCAAGCTGATCCTTGTGGAAAATCAAGCGCAAAAATGTGGTTTGGTTAACCAATTGGAATAAATATGTGGCTGTTCGCCATCACTCAAATGACGCACACTGTGTTCAGAGGCGACCGTCAAGGAGTCGAGCATGTCAGCTAGTGGCAATGGTCTCGCAGTACAAGAACGCAGAAAACTGGAGCGTCATCACGTGAGTAGCAGCCTGGAGGTATTCGATCTGGATACCGGAGAGTTTCTGGGACGGGTGGTGGATTTACACACTGAAGGACTGATGCTGCTCAGTGAGCGTCCAATTGAGCTGTATCGCGGTTATGCACTGCAGGTCAACTTGCCGATGACTTTCGATGGCATGCGCGAAATTCTTCTCGATGCGCGCAGTCTCTGGCATCGTGAAAGCCTGGCGGGTGGCCAGTACTGGACCGGGCTGCACTTCACCCATTTGCCGGATGCCTCGCGGCGCTGTATCGAGCGGATGGTCGGAAGCGCTTGATGCTAGACTGGACCCGCTCATGGAGGGGTTCACTGTATGTCCGACAATCTGCCAGTATTTCGTACCCGCAACCTGATCCGCAGCTTCCCAATGGGTGAGGTCGAAATCCAGGCTTTGCGTGGCGTTGACCTGGAGCTGTACCAAGGCGAGTTTGTGGTGATGCTTGGGGCATCAGGCAGTGGCAAATCGACCCTGCTCAACATCCTCGGTGGCCTGGACAGTCCCAGCAGCGGCGAACTTCATTATCGCGACACTGATCTCAGCCATGCCAGCGATGCGACCCTGACGCGCTTTCGCCGTGAACATGTGGGTTTTGTCTTCCAGTTCTACAACCTGATTCCCAGCCTGACCGCGCTGGAGAATATCGCGATTGTCACCGACATTGCCTCCAATCCCATGCCTCCAGCCGAAGCGCTGGCACTGGTGGGGCTGGAAGGGCGCATGCACCATTTTCCCTCGCAACTGTCCGGTGGTGAACAGCAACGCGTAGCCATTGCCCGGGCTGTGGCCAAGAACCCCAAAGTCCTGCTCTGTGATGAGCCAACCGGTGCCCTGGACTCGAAAACCGGTATCCGCGTGCTCGAAGTGTTGCAGGACATCAATCGGCGCCTGGGTACTACTACTGCAGTAATTACCCATAACGCGGCGATTGCCGACATGGCCGACCGGATCATCCGTCTGACCGATGGACGGGTCAGCGAGGTGCGCAGCAACCACAGCAAACGCTCGCCTGCCGAACTGAGTTGGTAGTCATGCGGACCCTGCATATCAAGCTGCTACGCGGACTCTGGTCCTTGAAAGGGCAGGGTATGGCCATCGCCATGGTCATCGCTATTGGTGTAGGCATGTATGTCATGGCCCTGACCGCACTGGAATCACTGCGCGAAACCCAGAGTGGCTTTTACCATGACCAACGTTTCAGTGATGTGTTCGCCGAGCTCAAACGGGCGCCTGAAAGTGTCGCCGAACGAATTGGTGAGCTGCCCGGGGTAGCTGTGCTGGATACCAGGGTCCGGGCGCCGCTGCACATTCGCCTTAGTGGCTTCAATGAGTCGATTACCGGTCAGGCATTGTCAATTCCCGATGGCCGGCAACCGCAACTCAATCGCCTGTATCTGCGGGCTGGCGAGATGCCTGAAACTGGACGTGACGACCAGGTGCTGGTCAGTGAGGCCTTTGCCGAGGCTCACGCACTGGTGCCTGGCGATAGCCTCGACGTTGTCATCAATGGCCGTTTCCGGCAACTGCGGATCAGCGGCATCGTTCTGTCACCCGAATTCATTTATCAGATTCGTCCGGGGGATCTGTTTCCTGATTTCGCCCGCTATGCGTTGATCTGGATGAACCGTAGCGCATTGGCGGCAGCGTTCAATATGGAAGGTGCGTTCAACGATATGGTGATCCGGCTGGCACCCAATGCCAGCGCCGACGGGGTCATTGCTCAGCTTGACCCGATCCTCGAACCCTGGGGCGGGCTAGGGGCCTATGGCCGGGACGATCAGATGTCCCACCGCTACCTGGATGAAGAACTAGCCCAACTGGAAACCATGGCTCGCGTCCTGCCGCTGATTTTCATCGCTGTCGCTGCATTCTTGCTCAATGTGGTCAGTGCCCGGTTGATTCGTACCCAGCGCGAACAGATTGCCGTGCTCAAGGCCTTCGGTTATGACAACCTGACTGTGGCCGGGCACTACCTGGCACTGATCGCGGTTATCGTCTGTATTGGCGCCTTGCTTGGCGTGCTCCTTGGCGGCTGGCTGGCCAGTGGTCTGGCCGGTATTTACCAGGACTATTTCCGTTTTCCCTGGCTGCACTTTCGCGTGCGCCCGCAGGTGGCGCTGACCGGGGTGGTTATTGCTGGCGGTAGCGCACTGCTGGGAACTGTCGGTGCACTACGCACGGCCTTTCGGCTGCCACCAGCCCAGGCCATGCGCCCTGAGGCGCCGGCACGCTATCGGCGCACGCTGATTGAGCGCCTGGGGATAGGGTGGTTGAGTCAACCCTCGCGGATGATTTTGCGCAACCTGGAGCGCCAACCGGTGAAATCCGGGCTGTCGGTCATAGGTATTGCCCTGGCCGTAGCGGTCATGATGCTGACCGGTTTTCAGCAGGGCGCGATCGGTCATATGCTTGACGTCCAGTTCCGCCTGGCGCAGAAACAGGATCTCACCGTCTCATTCAGTGACCCAGTCGGCTATTCGGCGCTGTATTCACTGCGCAATCTGCCCGGTGTTTATCACGTCGAAGGCTTTCGGGCGGTACCTGCCACTTTGCGCAATGGTCACTATCGCTATCGGGGAGCCTTGCAAGGCTTTGAGCACCCCGCCAACCTGTTCCAGGTGCTTGACGCCACGCTGAACCCGATCCGACTGCCGCCAGAAGGCGTGTTGCTGACCGACCATCTGGCCAACCTGCTGGAGATAAAGCCGGGGGACTTGCTACAGGTTCAGGTGCTGGACGGACGCAGGCCGGAACTGGAGATCCCTGTGGTTGGCATTGTGACCGAATATATCGGTGTGGGTGCCTATCTCAGCCGTGACTACTTGAGCCGCCTGCTGGGTGAGGGTCCATCCTACAGCGGGGCCTTCATGGCGGCCGAAGCCGAACAGCTTGAACGCCTGCAACATGAACTGGAGGGTATGCCAAAGGTTCTGGGCGTGGCGCTCAGAGCCAGTAATATTGATGCTTTTCACCGGTTGATGGATGAAACCATCCTGGTGTTTACCTTGTTCAGCGTGCTGATGGCCGGCTGTATTGCCTTTGCCGTGGTCTACAACAATGCTCGCATCGCCTTTGCCGAACGTGGTCGTGAACTGGCCAGCCTCAGGGTGCTGGGCTTTACCAGGGCGGAAACAGCCTTCATTCTGTTGGGCGAGTTGATGCTGCTGACGTTACTGGCCTTGATACCGGGTTTTGTCATAGGGGCTGGGCTGTGCTGGCTGTTGACCTGGGGGATGCAAACCGATCTGTACCGAATTCCTTTGGTACTGACGCCCAGAACCTATGCCATGGCCACGCTGGTGGTTCTGCTGGCAACGCTGCTGTCGGCATCGCTGATCTGGCGCAAGCTGGTGCGGTTGGACATGATCGCGGCGCTCAAGGCTCCGGAGTAGGGAATGAAACATAGCAAACGCAGGCTGATTCTGGCGGGAGTAGGTGTGGCGCTGTTGCTGGCCTTGGGGCTAGGCTTCCGCTCACCAGCGATATTGGTGGAAACCGCCGAAGTGCAGCAGGGGCCGTTTCGGGTCAGTATCGAAGAAGAGGGCAGAACTCGGCTTGCCGATCGTTATGAAGTCTCGGCAGCGGTAGCCGGCCACCTCAACCGGATCGAACTGGAACCTGGCGACAGACTGGAGCCCGGCGACACCCTGTTCACTATCAACCCGTCGGCCAGCATTCCACTGGACAGCCGTAGCCGCTCCCAGGCCGAAGCTGCGCTGGCTTCCGCCGAAGCCGCATTGCTCGCTGCTCATAGTCTGGTTGACAGCGAGCAGGCTCGCCTGCAACTGGCTGAAACCGAGTTGAGTCGAATTCGGCGCCTGGTCAATGCAGGGCATGTTGCCGTAGACGCCCTTGACCGCGCCGAGACTGAACAGCGCCAAGCTGATGCAGCCTTGCGCTCGGCTCGATTTGCCGCCGATGTGGCGCGTCACGAACGGGATAATGCCCAGGCGGTTCTGGCAGTTACCAGCGGGCAGCCTGGGTCGGAAGCTCTGATCGTTCGTTCGCCCTTGTCTGCAACTGTTCTGCGCCGGCTGCGCCAGAGTGAAGGGCCGGTATTGGCCGGCGACAAGCTGCTGGTACTGGGCGATCTGGACAGTCTAGAAGTGGAAGTGGACGTCCTGTCCGCCGATGCGGTGCGTCTGCGCCCCGGGATGCCGGTAGAACTTGAGCGTTGGGGTGGCGATTCTTTGCTGAACGGACTGGTCAAGCGGATCGAGCCGGCGGGTTTTACCAAGGTCTCCGCCCTTGGGGTAGATGAGCAACGGGTTTGGGTCATAGTCGAATTGATCTCGCCACGTGCAGCCTGGCAGCATCTTGGCGATGGCTACCGGGTCGAAGCCCGCTTTGTGCAATGGCAGGCCGAGGAAGTGTTGCAGATTCCCACCAGCGCACTGTTTCGCCAGAGTGGCGGCTGGGCGGTGTACCTGCTAAACAATGGTCGGGCCCAGTTGCGAGAAATCAAACCTGGCCGGCGTAGCGGGCTGGTGACCGAAATAATCGAAGGTCTGGGGGCAGGGGAGCGGGTAATCCTTTATCCAGGTCAAGAGATAGCCGCTGGCACAAGGGTGAAGGAGCGCTGACCCAGCCCTGTGCCATACTGCAAGTACTGGCAAAGGAACCGGAGGCGACCATGTCTGACCATCATGTCTACAAGAAAGTTGAAATCGTCGGCTCGTCGAAAATCAGTATCGACGATGCCATCAACAATGCCGTAGCCGAGTGCAGTAAAAGTATCAAGAACGTAGAATGGTTCGAGGTGACGGAAACCCGAGGTCATGTCGTCAATGGCAAAGTAGGGCACTTTCAGGTGGTACTGAAAGTGGGATTCCGTATCGAAGGCAGCTAGTCTGCTCGAGCCAAAAGGAGCTTAAAGCGCGGTTATGACGGCAACACTACCTGAAGGTCTGGCGCTGACCCGCAATGCGCACGGCCGAGAATTCATTCAGATCAACCATCCGGCGGTAATCGCCACCATTGCTTTGGAGGGTGCGCAGGTGATCGACTGCGTACCTGCCGGCAAGCAGCCGCTACTGTGGATGAGCCCCATCGACCCGCGCATGCCGGGCACCGCTCTGCGCGGGGGCATCCCGCTGTGCTGGCCATGGTTTGGCAATTCCCGCCCCGGACCTGCCCACGGTATTGCCCGTACCAGTCCGTGGCAACTGATTGATGCCCAGCGCGATGATCAGCAGGTGCGTCTGCGCCTGGAGCTCGCAGAAGAGCAGATGAAAGCCTTGCTGCCTGATGAACGCTGGCATCTGCAGGTGGAGTTTGTAATCGGCAAACAGCTGAGCGTCAGCCTCACCAGCACCAACCTTGGCAAGCAGGCGCAACCACTGAGCCAGGCGCTGCACAGTTACCTGCCGGTAGCTGATATCACCCAAGCCAGCATTACCGGCCTGGAAGGCTGCCGTTACATCGACCAGCTGACCAGTCAGGAACACCGGGCCCAACCTGGGCCGGTCCTGATCGATCAGGAAGTCGACCGCATCTATTACGACCATACCGCACCGGTGATCCTGCACCAACACAACGGCCGTTGCCTGGAAGTCACTCGCGAAGGTAGTCACTCACTGGTGGTTTGGAACCCCTGGCAGGCCAAAGCCGCCAGACTCAGCCAGTTTCCCCAGGATGGCTTTCGCCAGATGGTCTGCCTGGAAGCCAGCAACGCCGGGCCTGATACCCGAGTGCTTGAACCAGGGCAAAGCCATACACTGGTAACCCGGATTCGCCAGGTGCCGGGGACCGGCTGAGCTCTGAGGTTACTGGTTGTCAGGCCCGTGCCGGGCTCTGGCAGCCTGAACCACGCGATCAGCCGGCACCCGTAACTGGCGCAGCAGATACTCCTTGAACTCCGGATGCCAGGGTTGGCGATCAATCGCCTGTGCCATACAGCCAAGCCAGGCATCACGCTCAGGCTCGCCGATCGGCCAGCGCGCGTGAAAGCTCGGAATACTGATCTGGCCATAACGCTCAAGGAACAACCTTGGCCCACCAAGCCAACCACACAGGAAGCGGGTGAGCTTATCGCGCGCTTCAGTCAGATTCTCTCTGTGCATGGCACGAATATCGGCCGCATCGGGCCAGCTATCCATGATCTGGTAGAAGTCGTCGACCAGTTGTCGAATACCGTCATAACCGCCAGCAGCTTGAAAGGACGCATCTTCCTGACCGTAGCGAGGCTTGTTTGAATCGTTCATGGGGGCTCAGGCAAGAGTGGAAGCAGGGGGTATTGTAGAGGCTGATCTGTGCCACTTGCATAGGCTAATACATAATTTAACATAATACACATTATACGAACTCAAAGATCAGGCTCACGCACTACAATATAAAGCCGTCCGCAGATTTTCACCTGCGGACGGCTTGTTCAAACAGCTGGACATTCAGTTCTTCAGAAACTCCAGCAGATCCTGGTTGAAGCGATCTTTGTGCGTGTCAGTCAAGCCATGCGACGCACCCGGGTAAACAATCAGTTTCGCGCCTTTGACCTGATCGGCTGACGCCTGTCCGGAAATATCGAGCGGTACGATCTGGTCGTCATCACCGTGAATGACCAGTGTCGGTACGTCGAACTTCTTCAGGTCCTCACGGAAATCGGTGGCCGAAAACGCTGCGATCGAGTCAAAGGTGTTCTTGTGGCCTGCCTGCATACCCTGAGCCCACCAGCTGTTGATCAGCCCCTGGGAGACTGCGGCACCAGGACGGTTGAAACCGAAGAACGGACCCGATGCAATGTCCAGATACAGTTGCGAGCGGTTCTCCAGCGAGGCCTTGCGCAGTCCATCGAACACTTCGAGTGGCACGCCGCCTGGATTGTCAGCGGTTTGCAGCATCAGCGGCGGTACCGCACTGACCAGCACTGCTTTCTTGACTCGAGCGGTACCATGGCGACCGATGTATCGAGCTACTTCGCCACCGCCGGTGGAAAAGCCCACTGCGGTTACATCCTTCAGATCGAGTGCGTTGATCACGGCAGCCAGGTCATCTGCGTAATGATCCATGTCGTTGCCATCCCAGGGCTGGCTGGAGCGGCCGTGGCCGCGGCGGTCGTGAGCGACCACTCGATAGCCCTTGTCTGCCAGGAAGATCATCTGCGATTCCCAGCTATCCGAATTGAGTGGCCAGCCGTGGCTGAAGGTAATGACCGGGCCATTCTTTGGACCCCAATCCTTGAAGTAAAGACGCACGCCGTCAGCGGTGATGATGGTGTTGCCCTCTACAGTGGCGCTGGCTGCAATCTGTGCGGGAGTAACGGGTTGCGAGGCATGTGCTGCGACGCCGGTCGCCATGGCAACGGCTAACAGACTGGCTGCGAAGGTATGAGAAAAGCTTTTCATGGTGATGTCTCCTGTGTTCAATCTTAAGAACGGTCGTCGGTGGTAAGTGGCCGGACGGTGTTGCCCGGTGATGTGTATTCTGTATGGGCAATCAGAACTATTGGTGATGTATAATCCTGAAAAATTGATCAGGAGTACTGATTATGTCTGACAGGCTTGCAGCACTGATGACCCACTTCCCGGTACGCGCACAGACGTTCAAGACCGAAACCTTACGTGGCACTACTACACTGACAAGCGATGGCACCCACGGGCGACTGCACCTGATACGCACAGGCTCGGTCGAGCTGCGCTACGCCAGGCAATCTCTGCAGGTCGAGCGTCCAAGCCTGCTGCTGTTACCTCGGCCGTTAACCCACCGCTTTGTTACTGACGCGGCACAGGGTGCAGACATGGTCTGTGCAGACTTGTCGTTTGAGGGTGGCGGGCATAACCCGATCGCTTCGGCGCTGCCGGATGTCATTTGCCTGCCGCTGGATGAGATATGGGGAGCCGAGCCGGTTCTATCACTGCTTTTCGAAGAAGCCTTTGAGCAGCGCTGTGGGCGTGTAGCACTGGTTGAACGCCTGTTCGAGGTGGTAATGATCCAGATCCTGCGCCAATTGATGGTCAGTGGAGACGTTAAAAGCGGCATGTTGTTGGGGCTGTCACATCCGCGTCTGCGCAATGCGCTGGTGGCCATGCATGAAACACCAGCACAGGAATGGGGACTTGAAGAGCTTGCCGCCGTAGCAGGAATGTCGCGCAGCGTATTCGCTACAACTTTCCGCGAAACGATTGGCATCACGCCGGGGCAGTATCTGCAAGGTTGGCGTGTGCGGCTGGCGCAAAAGGCGCTATTGCGTGGACGGCCATTGAAGGCAATTGCAACCGAAGTTGGCTACGGCAGCGAAGCCGCCCTCTCCCGTGCCTTTAAAGCGCAATCCGGGCAATCGCCGAGGGAATGGAAAAATCAGTCGGCTATCACGACCGATGGCTAACACCTACACGCAGCAGGTCCTTGATAGAAAACCTAGACCAGCCGTCCCAGGTATTCCTCAAGCTGTGCAGCCAACCAACTGACCACAGCACCTCCTTGGGCCCGCTCAGACTCCAGAGCACTGAAAACCTTCCACCACTGGGCGCTGCGATGGCGAATGAGTTTGAGGCGACCCTGACGGAGCTCTTCAGCGATCAACGGAAATGGCAAGTCGGCCCAGCCGGCGCCGGCAGTCACTGCATCGCAAATCAGTTCGTATTGGGTAAAGGCCAGAAAGTTATCGGTTTCTGCGGACTCTGCTACCAGTTGACCGTTGTCCATGTACGCCAAGGTGACCTGGGTGTGATTCATCAGATCATCCTGCAGTACCCGGGGTAATCGGCTTAGCGCATGTTCGGGAGCTGCTACGGTCATCATCCGTACGTCAGCCAGTTCACGAAACCACTGATAACCCTCGCTGGTGGGTGGCGGCATCAACCCATAGGCCACATCGACCGCTTGGTTAATGACCAGTGATGACAGCTCTTTGGGCGGCGCCAGATAGACCGACACGCTGGTTTGTGGAAATCGCTCCTTGAGCTGACGCAGTAGATCCAGCCAGAAACTCTCTGGCAAGGCGTCATCCCTGGCGATTCGCAGAACCGATTCGGCACCGCTGAGGTGCTGCTGGCAGCGTGAGTGGATCTGACGGGCTATGTGATTGAACCGGCGACAATCGGTCAATACCGCCTGACCAATCGTTGATAGCTGTAATTGGTTACCGCTGCGTTCAAACAGGTTGACGCCCAATTCGTCTTCCAGCGCCGCTAGCGCGGTACTGATGGTCGTGCGGCTGCGTTTCAGGCTGATGGCTGCAGCAGCAATGCTCCCCGCCTCCACCACGGCCAAAAAGGCTTCGATCTGCGATGTTCTCATAATATTTCAGCGCCGTTAATTCCGTCGCTCAGCGACTCACCCCACAGCATACACAGCGATAACATGGCCGCGCAATTTGAAGGAGCACGTAATCATGAATCTTTTATTAGCGCGGGAAAAGCCGGCGCTGACTCTATCCGTCCTTGTTGCTGGCAACTTTGCTGGTGCGGGGATCGCCTGGGGACTGTGGATCAACTCGCTGATGATCCTGTTCGATGGTGCCTACTCGATGATCAGCCTGTTGTTGTCACTGCTGTCACTCTATGCCGCCAAGGTTGTGCGGCAGCCGGCAAATAAGGCCTACCCCTTTGGTCGAGCCGCGATCCAACCGCTGGTGATTGCGGTCAAGGGGCTGGCCATTACCCTGGTGTGTCTGGTCTCGCTGGTGTCGGCCATGTACGCTTTGTGGCAAGGCGGCCGGCCTAGCAATGCCGGTATGGGGTTGTTGTTTGCGGCCATCAGCGTGGTCGGTTGTCTGGCCATCTGGTCCTATCTGCACTGGGTATCGAAGCAGCTGCAGTCGGACCTGGTCGTGGCGGAAAAGCGCCAGTGGTTCATGGACGCCGTGCTGAGCGCCGCGGTTATGCTGGGGTTTGCCCTGACAGTTCTGTTGAACCGGAGCCCCTGGGCCGAACTGGCGGTCTATGCCGACCCGCTGATGGTGGTACTGGTGTCGGGTTACTTTGTACTGGTACCGCTCAGAATGACTAGGGATGCCATCCGTGAACTGGTGCTGGCTGCCCCGCCTCGGGATTTGCGGCGCGCGGCTGAAAGTATCCTGAATGAAGTGGAGTTGCAGCCTATTGAGGTCAGAATGACAAAGATCGGTCCCTATCTTGTGCTGGATATAGACTTGCCAGCCAGTCAGGCGGCCACATTCAACCTGGTCAGACTGGCGCTATATCGCCGTCTGAGTCAGCTCCCCGTGCGCCCGGTGGTGTTTCTGAATGCGATTTCAGACACTGAGTATGCCTGGCAATCGTAGATCATAGGCGCCACCAATGAGGTTGGTTGGCGCCTTTTGCACTTGCCCTCTTCTCGCGCTGAAAGGAAACTGAAACCACCTCATGGTGCAGCACGACGGAAATAAAAATGGCGCTTCCCGAGCCCTCAGCTTCCAGTGAAAATCTGGAAAAAATCATCAAAGGTCTACGTGCCGTAGTTGATGAGCCGGTACTGACAGCCGCGTTGATTCGCTACCAGCTAGACCAGCCAATGGCGCGCGCGCAGCGAGTAGCGCTGGCGGTGATCCGTTCAATGATCGAGGATTTGAGCCAGCAGCTTAATGATCCGCTGTTGATGACCCGGGCCTTTGCTCACCTGAATTACAGCCGAAGCTTTCTTGGTACTACCTTTCTCTCCAGCACCAGAACCGTACTGGATGTTGTCCAGATGGCACAGCGATACATGCACCTTGGGACCGACCTGGGCAGCATTGGGATAAGCCTTGAGGGGTCGCAAGCGCGGGTCCAGGTACAAAGCAATCCAGCGTTTCAGCCCAGCCGTCAGCAGATGGACTCGATGCTGTATGCGATGCTGCGCACCTTACAATCGCTGGGTGTTCAGCAGTTGGTTGCTCACCTCCCTGCCCCGCAAGCGGACGTCTTGAAACGCCACTATCGTCAGTTGTTCAAGGTTCCGATCCAGTTCAATAGCACGCAGGAGTGCTACCAGCTCAGTTTTCCGCGCATCGAGCTGTCACGGGCACTGGACTGGGAGGCGACCGACATCGGTCGACTGGCACGCCGCGAGCGGCGTCTGATCCGCAATCACGACGCACATGACTGGGCGGGCTCGGTCATGTTGCTGTTACCGGTCCTGTTGCGCCGCGGAGATGCCAGTATCGAGCGCTGCGCCACCCTGCTCGCCCTGAGTAGCCGCTCCTTGCAACGTCGCCTGGCTGATGAGGGCCAGCCGTTCAGCCGGCTGCTCGAGCAGTGCCGGCGTCGGCTGTGCATGGAATATCTGGCGGCAGGTTATGCCAGCGAGACCGTGGCGCTACTGATTGGCTACCGTCAAACCGGGCAGTTTTTTCGCAGCTACCGGCGCTGGTTTGGTCATTCTCCGGGTGATTTTCAGCGTGCTCAGGCGGTGGCCTGACTGCTCTGTGCTTCACTGTCCTACAACTCCAATCATAAGGTCGTTCCCATGCGTCGTTTGCTTCTGCCTGCGTTACTACCCCTTGCCCTGCTCGGCTCCCCTGCCCTGGCAGAGACCAACCTGACTAGCAAGGTCATCAGTCTGGCCAGCAGCCTGGAAGACCAGGCGATTGCCTGGCGCCATGACATTCACCAGCACCCAGAACTGGGCAATCAGGAACATCGTACTGCCGCGTTGATTGCCGAGCATCTCAAAGCCTTGGGTATGGAGGTGCAAACAGGTGTCGGCAGCACTGGCGTAATTGGTTTGCTGCGCGGTGGCAAACCCGGCCCGGTGGTAGCGTTGCGGGCAGATATGGATGCCCTGCCAGTCAAGGAACAGACCGGTTTGCCTTATGCATCCCAGGTGCGGCAGCTCTATCATGGAGTGGAACGCGATGTCATGCATGCCTGCGGCCACGATGCCCACGTGGCCATTCTGATGGCTGCAGCACAAGCGCTGGCGACTGTGCGTGAGGAACTGCCCGGTAGCGTCAAATTCATTTTCCAGCCAGCCGAGGAAGGTCCCAGCGATTATGTCTACGATGGCGAGCGGCACTTCGGTGGCCGACAACTGGTTGAGGCCGGAGTGCTGCGCAACCCTGGTGTCGAGGCCATTTTCGGCCTGCATGTGACCTCCAGCCTGCCAACCGGGATCATTGCCTACCGCAGTGGCCCAATCATGGCCAGCGCCGGAGATCTGCATATTCGGGTCAAAGGTCAGCAAACCCACGGTGCCCAGCCCTGGAATGGCGTTGATCCGATTGTCGCCAGTGCCCAGATCATCACGGGACTGCAATCGGTGGTGAGCCGTCAAACCAACATCATGCCCGCGCCGGCCGTAGTGAGTATCGGTACTATCGAAGGTGGCACCCGGCACAACATCATCCCTGATGAAGTCAGCATGAGCGGAACCATCAGAACCTTTGGCGATGATGTTCAGGAGCAGGTCAATCAGCGGGTGCGCCAGACCGCTGAGCAGATCGCCGCCGCTTCCGGCGCCAAGGCCGAGGTTGAGATCATCGATAACTACGCCACTACGGTAAACCATGCCGAACTGACCGAGCGCATGCTTCCTACCCTGCGACATGCAGCCGATGGCAAAGCCATTGTCTCACCAATGGTCACCGGCTCGGAGGACTTTTCCTTCTACGCTCGGGAAGTTCCGGGGCTATTCTTCTTTCTTGGGGTGACTCCAGCCGAGCGCCTGCGCGGTGCTGCGCCCAATCATTCGCCCGAATTCATGATCGACGATGCGGCCCTGGTCACTGGCATCAAGGCCATGGCCAGCCTGGCAACCGACTACCTCACTCAGGCGCAATAATCCAGGTTACGCCCTATCGTGGCCATCCATTGATCAAGGTCAAAGCCCGTCATTCTGCTGGCGGGTTAACTAGACTGACAACACCTTGTCAGTGGTGATCAGATCATGGCCATGCACAAAACCCATCAATGGAACGCCAGTTACTTTTTCCTGGCGTTTATCGTCCTGATACTTTTTCAGAACTGGTGGAGCAGTCATCAATCGACCGCCACCATTGCCTACAGTGAGTTTCTGCAGCTACTTGAGAAGCAGGAAATTACCGACCTGGTTATTGGCCAACATGATATCCAGGGGCGCTTCAAGACAGCAGAAGGACGCACTGAGCGTTTCGTGACCCAGCGTGTGGAACCGCAACTGGCGGAACTGCTGGCCCGGCATGACATCAGCTTCCGCCACCGGCCCAGCAATACCTGGGTAACCAATTTGCTGTCCTGGCTACTGCCGATGGCACTAATAATCCTGTTCTGGCTATTCCTTTTTCGCAATATTGCCAATCGCCAAGGGCTCGGCGGCATGGTCAACGTTGGCAAGTCTCGGGCCAGGGTGTTGGTTGAGCGTGATACCGGTGTCACCTTCGACGATGTGGCCGGGATCGACGAGGCCAAGGCCGAGCTGCAGGAGATCGTCTCCTTTCTCAAGGATCAGCCCAAGTACGGCCGGTTGGGCGCCCGGATTCCCAAAGGCATTCTGCTGGTTGGTCCGCCGGGGACCGGCAAAACTCTGGTGGCCAAGGCGGTAGCCGGGGAAGCCGGAGTGCCCTTCTTCTCGATATCTGGTTCTGAATTCGTCGAGATGTTTGTCGGTGTCGGCGCTGCGCGGGTACGTGATCTGTTCGAGCAGGCACGACAAGCCGCGCCCTGCATCATCTTTATTGATGAACTGGACGCGCTGGGCAAGATGCGTGGCGTCGGCGCCTTTGGTGGTAACGACGAAAAGGAACAAACTCTGAACCAGTTACTGGCCGAACTCGACGGGTTTGATCCGCGTGAAGGTGTGGTTCTGCTAGCCGCAACCAACCGCCCGGAAATTCTTGATCCTGCCCTGATGCGCGCCGGCCGGTTTGACCGACAGGTAGTGATTGATCGGCCTGATCGTAAGGGTCGTGCTGCCATATTGCAGGTTCATTTGCGTAAGATTCAGGCAGATAGCGCTCTGGATGTTGACGCTTTAGCCGGCCTGACTACCGGTTTTAGCGGAGCCGATCTGGCCAACCTGGTCAATGAAGCAGCCATCGTCGCCACCCGCCGTGGCGCCCAAGCGGTAACCATGGACGACTTCAATCAGGCTGTGGAGCGCATTGTCGCCGGCTCCGAACGCAAGGGCCGGGTATTGCAGCCCCACGAACGCGCTGTGGTAGCGCATCATGAAATGGGCCATGCGCTGGTTGCCGCGCAGTTACCCGGTATGGACCCGGTGCACAAGGTGTCGATCATTCCTCGTTCCATTGGAGCGCTGGGGTTTACCCTGCAGCGGCCTACTGAAGATCGTTTTCTGATCACCGCCAGCGAGTTGCGTGATCGTATGGTGGTGCTGTTAGCCGGACGCGCGGCCGAAGATTTGATTTTCAATGAAATTTCCACCGGTGCAGCTGACGACCTGGCACGGGTAACCGACATCGCCCGCCAGATTGTCACGCGCTTCGGCATGTGTGCGGAGCTGGGACAGGCCGTGCTTGAACGACAGCACGCCCGCTATCTGGGAGAGCACGCACTGGGAGTCAACGAGAAGGATTATTCGGAGAAAACCGCTGAGAAGATCGACCTGTCGATCAGGCAGTTGATCGACGAAGCCTATGAGCGGGCCAAGGAGCTGCTCAGGCAGCAGCGCACCACCCTGGAGTTGGGGGCGACGCTGCTGCTTGAACGCGAAACCCTGACGCCGGAGGACTTCCCAGCTTTGTTACCGGCCTCAGGCTTGCAGCCGGCTCAGGACAGTACAGCCAGTGCAGCGTCGTAGTTCGGCTCGTCAGCGATTTCACCCACCAGTTCGCTATGCAGAACCTTGTCGTTCTCGTCCAGAACTACAACCGCACGAGCAGCCAGACCAGCCAGCGGACCTTCCGCCAGGGCTACACCGTAGTTCTGCAGGAACTCGGCACCACGCAAAGTCGACAGGTTGACCACGTTCTCCAGGTTCTCAGCGCCGCAGAAGCGGGCCTGGGCAAACGGCAGATCGGCGGAGATACACAGCACCACAGTGTTGTTCAGGGCGCTGGCTTTGGCATTGAAAGTACGTACGGAGGTAGCGCAGGTCGGGGTGTCGACACTGGGGAAAATGTTGAGGATCTTGCGCTTGCCGGCATAGCTGGACAAGCTCACATCAGCCAGATCCTTGGACACCAGGCTGAATGCCGGGGCCTTGTCGCCAACCTGGGGAAGCTGGCCGGCAACGGCTACCGGATTACCACGCAATGTAACGCTGGACATTGGAAACTCCTTGGTTGTTTAAACCGCCACCCGGCGGCAAATGAAAACGGCGCCATCAATATTCCGGCGGCTGATTCACACCATTAGAAATCAATACGGTAGAAGAAATCCAGCGAACTGGCAAAACCGCTGACCGCTTCCAGATAGAGCCGGCGGGTCAGTTCATAGCGCAGACCGAGCTGGTTGGCTGGTTCGAAAACCCCGACGCCGTAGCGCAGGCTGAGCTTGTCGGTGAGGTAACCGGCGGCAACCACCTGAGTGGTCAGGCCAGTACCTTCGGTTTCCAACTGAAAGCCCTCGATTCCCAGTGAACTGGCGATACTCTGGGCCATCGGTGCACTGCCGGCCAAGCCCAAGGCCAGAGCCGCCTGCCCCAGCATGTTGTCATCCCCGCCGCCCCCCAACGGCCGACCGAGGATCAGGTACGACAGTGCCTGTTCCTGAGCCATAGCTGGCTCGGAAAACACCTCCGATTGTGGGCTTTCGGCCCGCCCGGTCAGGCGTAGGCCTGCCACCACATCGCCAGCCTGGCGAATGGCCTCAATATTCAAAAATGGCTGGCTTATCGGCCCGGCGAACAGAATCTGCGCACGGCGCAGAGTCAGGCGCTGACCATAGCCACGATACTGGCCGCCGAGGATATTCAGATCACCGCTGGCGGTAAGGTTCTCCTCGACTTCCAGGCGCCCACTAAGCCGGCCGGTCAAGCCAAAGCCGGAGAATCGCAGTTGATCGCCAATCAGCAATTGCACACGGGCACTGATTGCCAGAGCCTGATCGTCCTCCTCGACTTCCTGGCCAACAATCACTGCATCCGGCGATAACTGCACCGCCTGCTCGGGCAGTTCCCTGATCGTGATGTTGCCTTGCGGAATCGCTATCTGGCCCCTGAGCTGCAAACGATTGTCCGCCAGGCTTATACGCAAATCGGGACTGACACTCAGGTCGGCATACGGATCGACCCGAACAGGCAAAGCCGTACCGCGCAAACTCAACTGCAAATCCAGCTCAGGCGCCCAGGTCACCATACCGGTCAGGCTGCCCTGCCCTTGCTCACCGCTGCGCCAATCACCGTCAACATCCGCATGTTGACCGCTGATCCTGACCCGGATGCCCAACTGCTCGAGGCTGATGGGCAACTCCGGCCCGGCTATCTGGCCGTCGCGCAAGACAATCACACCTTCGACCTGCGGATCGGTCAACTGACCGGTAAGCAGGCCGTTGCCGTTCAGCTCACCGCGCAAGGTTTCAACTTGCGGCAGGAATGGGCGCAGGAAGTCCAGACGCAGGCCCTCGATGGCATAACGACCATTCAGCCGCTGCTGACCACCGGGATCATCGATATTCGCCTGAATATCCAGCCGGCCAATGTCTTCGCTACTGAGCAAGAACTGGCTGCGCGCCTGGTTTGCCTCCAGTACGGTATTCAACTCCAGCCGGTCATAGGGGAAGCGCAGTGTCTGCTCAGGGCTGGCCACGGTAATAGCGCCGTCACGACTGCTGACCTGAACCTGTGCCAGCGGCTGTGCACCGACAGCCTGACGGAAATCGACCTCAACATTGAGCGTGGCATCCCAACTGAAGTCCTCGGGCAGCAGATGCTGCAGCGACTCCAGCGGAAAGTCATTCAAGCTCAAGCGCAACTGCCGGTCAGGCATCAAGCGCTGCTCGCCGCTGAAGCATAGCCGTGAGCTGGAGCCGGCATGCGCCCAGCAATGCTCGCTCAGGCGCAGTTGTCCAGGCTCGAACCGATAACTGATCAAAGCTGGCTGAGACAGGTCCCAGACCAGCTCTTCACTGGCAATCCGGCTGCGGCCAAGACGGCCTTCCCAGCGTTCATCGGTCAGTTGGCCGGTAAGTTGTGCGTCAAGGTCGACCAGACCTCGCTCAAGCGTCAATTGCAACTGATGCTCGGCGCGATTGCCGGCCAGGTTCAGTTCGAGATTGCCGAGCCGGGTATCGCCGCTGACAATCCGCTGGGCCGTCAGCTTCAACTCGCCGGGTAGCTGCTCGGACAGCGTTAACCGGCTTTGCAGCTCCAGGCCTGGAATGCTCAGCTCGTCATAGACCAAGCGTTGAGCTGTCAGCTCCAGGTCGACCACCGGGGCATCCTGCGGGCCGGCTGCCCGGAGCTGGCCCTGCAGATTGCCGCGCAGACCCGGCCACAGGGTATTCAGGCGCGGCATTTGAATGTCCAGAGCAGCCTGGACCTGAGGGCCCCATTCAGCATTGCCGCTGATCCGGTTGTCGCCCTGACGTAGCAGCAGATCGTTGACTGTCCAGCGCTGGTCCTGACCTGAGAGCTGACCACTCAGTGCCAGCGGCTGTGCGCGCAGGGTGCCCTCCAACGCCCAATCAGCAGACGCCTGCAGGCGATCATCCCGGAACTGTCCTTCGCTACGCAGCGGGCCGCTCAGGCTACCAGGCAACTCAGCCACGAACACGCCAGGGTCAAGCTGATCTAGCAACAGTTCGACAGCCCAGGCAATCCCATCGGCAAAGTTCAGGGTAACTTCACCCTGGGCTGAACCAGCGGCGGTTTCCAAGTGCAACGGAGCGATATCAATCCGTTCCGGAGTGCCGTCAAGGCTGAGATTCAGATTCAGTACCTGATCGGCCAGCGCGCTCACCTGCCCCTTGAGTTCTGCCTGGTAGGACTCGCCCGCCAGTTGGGCATCCAATGTCAGTTGCTGGACCACCACCGGACCAATGTCCTGGGGATACAACCACTGCCAGGGAAAGGCTTGTTCCAGCACCAAGGTGGCGTCGGCAGTCACCTGCTCGGCCCAGCCACCTAGGCCCTGAAGTGTAATCCGGCGCTGTGGCTGTTCCACCACACTCAGTTCAAGGTCAAGCTCCTGGAGTGTTTCAAGATCGGCTTTGGCCGCCAGCCTCAGAGCCACGTCACCTCCTTCGCCGGGCAATCGAGCCCTGGCCAGCAGGTTGAAGCCCTGCTCCAGGTCGCCTGCGAGATTGAGCGACAAATCATTGAGTGTGAGCGTTGACGGCAACGTCTGCAGGGCCAGGAACGGCTCCCCGGTCCATTCCAGGGCAATCGGCAGTTCCGGCTGCAGCGGCTCAAGCGTTCCGCTCAGACGGCCTTGCAGGTAACCCCGGCTAGCCAACTCCACTGTCAGCTGATCAAGGCTGCCACCCAGCCGCAGTTGAGCCTGCCAGTCACGCTCGTCGACCGGGGGCAGGTTGACCTCTGCATGCAGACGCAGCGGCCACTCGCCACTCAGACGCATGTCGGCATCCAGTTGCCAGTCCACCTCAGGGCCTATACCGCTGAACTGATGCACGACCAGATGATCACCGCTCATATGCGCGGCCAACAGCAACTCGCGAAGCAGCGGCTGCTCTTCATTCAGCCACAGGCTACCCAGATACAGCCGGTCAAGCTGAATGCCCAACGGCAGGCGAATGTCAGGCAGCGTCACGGGCTCAGACTCACTGGGGCTGTCATCGCCCTCGATCAACAAGTGCAGGCTGTCCACCTCCAGATGGTCGATACACAAGCGCCTGCCCCAGAGGCACTCAGGAGACCAGGCCAGGCTAAGCTTGTCTAACCGTACTTCCAGTCCTTCGTCACGCCAGTACAGGTGGGCAAAGTCCCAGCCGCGCCACAGTTGGCCACCAACGAAGTCCAGCTCAAGACGTGGCTCGAAGCGCGCAGCTTGCTCGAACAACCAGCGATTAACCGTTTCGCTGGCCAGCAGTAACCCAAGCACCAGCGGAATCAGGGCCAGCAGCAACAGGCCTCGAAGCAAGGTCTTGGCGATAAAGCGAATCACAGCTCAGGCCCCATGGAAAAGTGAATGCGGAACCCTTCATCGGGATCGCTGATCGAGCGAGCCAGATCAATGCGGATCGGTCCGACCGGAGAAACCCAGCGTACACCCAGCCCTGCGCTGGTCTTGCGCGGATCGGTCAATGAGTCCATGGCGTTACCATGGTCGATGAAGACTGCGGCACGCCAGCGGTCGATGAACTCATACTGATATTCGACGCTTGAGGCCAGCAGGAATCGGCCACCGATCCGCTCGCCGGAGCTGTCGGTCGGCGACAGGGTGCGATAATCATAGCCACGCACGCTCTGATCACCGCCGGCGAAGAAACGTAGCGAAGGAGGAACCCGGCGGAAACTGTTGCTGGCTATCCCCCCCAGATTGACCCGCGACAGAAAACGGTGATTGTCCCAAAGCGTGTATAGCCCTTTGGCGCTGGCGTTGGCGCGCACAAAGTCGAAATCGGAAACGATCCCTTCCTTGGCGCCCTGAACATCCAGCAGCAGACTATAGCCCTGGCTGGGATCCACGCCACCGGTACTTGTAGTACGTTGGAACGAGATGCTGGGGATCAACAAGGTACTGTCACCAGACTCATTACCCAGGCTGAACCTCTCCTGCTCCAGACGTAAACCGATAACTCGCTCCCAACCACTGCGCAGACGTTTCTGATACTGAGCGCCGATGGTAAAGGCCTCACTCTCGGTGTCGTCGATATTCTCGTTCTGCCAGCCAGTGAAGAATCGCAACGCACTGCTCTGTGGTGGCGTCAGCGGGATTTGATACCAGGCGCTAAGCTTTTGCCGCGGAGAGGAAACCTCCAGTTCTGCCCCTCTGGAGTGCCCTTTGGCATTGAGCCAATGCTGGGTCCAGTTGGCCCGGGCCCGGGGTCCCACGTCGGTAGAAAAGCCAGCACCAAACCCGAGGGAATGCTTTTTTCGGGCCTGAAGCTGAACATCAACCGGTATCAGTCCATCCTCATCTGCCCGGTTCGCCGGAGCCGAAACCTGAACCGATTCGAAAAAACCGCTGGATAGCAGATCGCGGTTTAAGCCAGCGATCAGGTCTGCATCGTAAGGAACGCCCGTGCGAAACGGCACCATGCGCTGCAACAGGTTTTCGTTGAACGGCGTCTCGCTGAACACCACTTCACCGAGCCTGAAGCGCTCGCCGGTGTGGTAAACCAGCGTGATATCGGCCTGATTGTTCTCGATGTCGATCAGCATCCGGTGCTCGGTGAAGCGTCCAGAGAAGTAGCCATAGCGCAGGGCCTGGTTGCTGATCAGGGTTTTGAGGTCTTCATAGTAGCCATGGTGCAGGATTGCGCCGGTACGCAAGCGCCGACCCGGCGTCGTCAGGGCGAAAGCGTCAGTCCCCTGCCCTGGTCCTTCAATGCGGATGTCGACGTTGCGCAAGCGCACCGGCTCGCCAAGGGTGACATTCAAGACCAGGGTTGGCGCGTTGTTGGGGCCGGTTACCTGTGGGCGAATGCGGGTCTGGTAGTACCCCAGGGCCTGAGCAGCACGCTCGGCCTGGGCAATACTCGGGCGTGCCAGGCGCCACATTTCACGCCGGCTACTGGCCTGTACCGGGCCGACGAAGGCCTCAATATTGGCCTTTACTCGACTGTTGGCGGGTTCGATATTGACTTCGAGCTCGGCCCGGGTGCTGATCGCAAACATCATCAGGCAGATCAGAACGAAAGCTCGGACCATATGTATCATCCATAATCATTGGGTCGCGCCAGAAGCGCCGTGCATAGACTAAATGCTAACATGCCATCCAGCACGGGGCTGGGAAAATTGTGTGTGGGCATGTTCGCCCCAACACCTTGCAAGAGCCCCGAAAAATGCCTTAACCAAGCTCAGGAATAGCTATTTCAATGAAGATTGTTTCTTTTAATATCAATGGCTTGAGAGCAAGACCTCATCAGCTCAAAGAGATTGTCGAGCGGCATGCTCCCGACATTATCGGGCTCCAGGAAACCAAGGTCGATGACCCGCAATTTCCCCATGATGAGGTCGCCACATTGGGTTACCACGTTCATTTCCATGGCCAGAAAGGCCACTATGGAGTTGCCCTGCTGAGCAAAAACGAGCCGCTCTGGGTGCGCAAAGGCTTGCCTGGCGAGCCGGAAGATGCCCAGCGGCGAATGATCAGCGCAGCAATTCCCTGTGCCGACGGTCACCCCCTTTTCGTTTTCAACGGCTATTTCCCGCAGGGCGAAAGCCGGGATCACCCACTGAAATTTCCTGCCAAACAGCGCTTCTATGCTGATCTGCAAAGCCATCTGGAGCAGGACTTCAAAGCTGATCAACGTCTGTTGGTCATAGGTGACATGAACATCTCGCCAGAGGACTGCGATATCGGCATTGGCCCGGAAAACGCCAAGCGCTGGCTACGCACCGGCAAGTGCAGTTTTCTACCAGAAGAGCGCGAATGGATGCAGCGCCTGAAGGACTGGGGGCTGGTTGACAGCTTCCGCCACCTCAACCCCGAAACTGATGACCAGTTCAGCTGGTTCGACTATCGTAGCCGGGGCTTTGAAGATCAGCCCAAGCGAGGGCTGCGCATTGATTTGGTGATGGCCAGTCGTGGCCTGATTGACCATTGCATCGCGGGTGGAATTGATTACGACATCCGCGGCATGGAAAAACCGTCTGACCACGCTCCCGTATGGGCGGAGTTCACTATCTAGCTGAAGGCTGGTTTGTTTCGAGGCCGCGCCGCTCCTACCAGGGGATTCCGATTGGTAGAAGCGGCCCTGCGGCCGCGAAATCGGTTCAGGCCATTTCCTCTTCCGGGACGTCCAGCACCAGTTCGTCGTCGCGAATGCTGATATGTACCGTACCGCCATGCTCGGCCAAATCGCCGAACAGGATCTGCTCGGCCAGCGGTCGCTTGATCTTGTCCTGAATCAGTCGCGCCATCGGTCGCGCGCCCATCAGCGGATCATAGCCATGCTCGGCCAGCCAGTTACGGGCAGCCTCGTCGACATCCAGCAACACATGCTTGTCTTCCAGTTGCGCCTGCAGCTCGGTGAGGAACTTGTCGACCACGAACTTGATGCTCTCGTGGCTCAGACGACCAAACTGGATGATCGCATCCAGGCGGTTGCGGAACTCGGGCGTAAAGGTTTTCTTGATCACTTCACTGCCGTCGCTGGTGTGATCCTGGGTAGTGAAACCGATCGAAGCCCGGCTCATGGTCTCGGCCCCAGCGTTGGTGGTCATGACGATGATCACGTTGCGGAAGTCGGCTTTGCGTCCGTTGTTGTCGGTCAAGGTGCCATGGTCCATGACCTGCAGCAGCAGGTTGAATACCTCCGGATGGGCCTTTTCGATCTCGTCGAGCAACAGTACGCAATGTGGGCTCTTGGTGATCGCCTCGGTCATCAGACCACCCTGATCGAAGCCAACATAACCGGGCGGAGCACCAATCAATCGCGATACGGTATGCCGCTCCATGTACTCGGACATGTCGAAGCGTACCAGCTCGATTCCCAGGCTCTTGGCCAACTGGCGGGTAACCTCGGTCTTGCCGACCCCGGTCGGACCGGCGAACAGGAAGGAGCCTACCGGCTTATCGGCTGACTTCAGGCCGGCGCGCGACAGCTTGATCGCAGTGGACAGCGCGGCAATTGCGTCATCCTGACCGAACACCACCAGCTTGAGGTCACGCTCAAGGTTCTTCAGCAGCTCCTTGTCGCTGGAGGACACATGCTTAGGCGGAATACGCGCGATTTTCGCCACGATAGCCTCAACCTCTGGCACATCGATGAATTCCGGTCGGTCTGCCGGCAGTTGCAGGCGCTGATAGGCACCCGCTTCGTCGATTACATCGATGGCCTTGTCCGGCATGTGCCGATCGTTGATATAGCGTGCTGCCAATTCGGCTGCCGCACGCAGGGCTTCATCGGTGTAACGAATGCCATGGTGCTCCTCGAAGCGGCCCTTGAGCCCCCTGAGGATCTGGATGGTGTCGCTGACAGACGGCTCGGCCACATCGACTTTCTGGAACCGCCGAGCCAACGCCCGGTCCTTCTCGAAGATGCCGCGAAACTCCTGGAAGGTGGTTGAGCCGATGCAGCGAATCTCACCAGACGACAACAGCGGCTTGAGCAGGTTGGAGGCATCCATGACGCCGCCAGAGGCAGCGCCGGCCCCAATAATGGTGTGGATCTCGTCGATGAACAGAATCGCCTGTGGGCGCTTCTTGAGCGCCTTGAGCAGAGCCTTGAAGCGCTTCTCGAAATCACCCCGGTATTTGGTCCCGGCCAGCAACGCCCCCAGGTCAAGTGAATAGACCACAGCCTGAGACAAAATGTCAGGCACTTCACCATCGATGATGCGTTTGGCCAGCCCTTCGGCAATGGCGGTCTTGCCTACCCCGGCCTCACCGACCAGCAACGGGTTGTTCTTGCGCCGCCGCATGAGGATCTGTGCGACCCGCTCGACTTCCGACGCCCGGCCGACCAGCGGGTCGATCCGGCCCTGACGGGCCTGTTCATTCAGATTGCTGGCATAGGCTTCCAGCGGATTGCTGGCGGTCGAGGTCTCACCACCTTCTTCGTCTACACCGTCCTGATCGGACTGGATCTGCTCACTGTCACCGGCAACCTTGGAGATCCCGTGGGAAATGAAGTTGACCACATCGATGCGGGCAATCTGCTGCTGCTTGAGGAAAAACACCGCCTGGCTTTCCTGCTCGCTGAAGATTGCTACCAGTACATTGGCACCACTGACCTCACCCTTGCCCGAGCTCTGCACATGAAATACAGCGCGCTGCAAAACTCGCTGAAAACCAAGGGTTGGCTGGGTTTCACGCTCATGATCCTGGCGCGGGATCAGTGGTGTGGTGGAGTCAATGAACTCGGTCAGTTCGCGGCGCAGACGCTCCAGGTCTGCACCGCAGGCCCGCAGCACAGAGACCGCAGCCTGATTGTCGAGCAATGCCAGCAAAAGGTGCTCGACCGTCATGAATTCGTGGCGTTTGTTACGGGCATCCTTGAACGCGAGGTTCAGGGTGATCTCGAGATCTCTATTGAGCATGATGCCACCTCATCTCTGGCGACCGAAGTCGCTTGTTACGCTTCCCGTTCTATTTGACACATCAACGGGTGCTGGCATTCCCTGGCGTAGTCATTTACCTGGGCCGCCTTGGTTTCGGCGATATCCCGGCTGTAGACCCCGCACACGGCCCGCCCTTCGGTATGTACCTTGAGCATGACCTGAGTAGCGGCTTCCCGGTTCAGCGAAAAGAAGCTTTCCAGTACCTCCACAACGAAGTCCATCGGTGTGTAGTCGTCATTGAGCATGACCACCTTGTAACGGGATGGGGGCTTCAGCTCGGGCTTGCTGGTCTCAACCGCCACCCCATGATCGGGTTCATGGTCCGGTTCCTGTGAACCCTGATTTAAGGTTAGTAGAATTTCCGTCATTGCAAATAGGTTATGCATCGCAGCTGGCAAATGGGGGTCAGGCTCGCCGAGGGAAACTGTGCATTAATACACAGCTTGCCAGAGGCTAACTTGACTTAGTCGAATTCAGTGTTAAAAAGTGTAAATGAGCATGGTTCGGTGGTCATCTGATTTATTACATCATATCTACCGGCCTGCCCTGTACTCGAGGAATCACCCCGTTGGGGTCTAGCAGAGGGATGTTGTATGGAAAACGGCAAGGTCAAATGGTTCAACAACGCCAAAGGTTACGGTTTTATTGTGGCCGATGGTCGTGATGAGGACCTGTTCGCGCATTATTCCGCAATCCAGATGGATGGATACAAGACACTAAAGGCTGGGCAGCCGGTTCGTTTCGATATCATTCAAGGCCCCAAGGGTCTGCACGCAGTGAATATCCAGTCCGTAGCTGAATCGGCCAACGCCGCCCCGGTCAGCAAAATCACCCATGAGGTTACCGCCACCCAGCACTAACTTCCTGGTTTTTTGCCCAGCCATCACAACAAAGCCGGCATATAGCCGGCTTTGTTCATTACCCAAACGCGTTCGCTCAGTTCATCGCGGCAACGACGTCCTTGCCGAACTCCGAGCACTTGCGCAGCGTTGCGCCATCCATCAGGCGCTCGAAGTCGTAAGTGACGGTCTTGTTGGCAATGGCGCCGTTCACGCCCTTGATGATCAGATCAGCAGCTTCGGTCCAGCCCATGTGGCGCAGCATCATCTCGGCAGAGAGAATGACCGAACCCGGGTTGACCTTGTCCTGGCCAGCATACTTCGGCGCAGTACCATGAGTTGCTTCGAACATGGCCACTTCGTCGGACAGGTTTGCACCCGGGGCGATACCAATCCCGCCAACTTCGGCGGCCAGAGCGTCGGACAGGTAGTCACCGTTCAGGTTCAGGGTGGCGATCACGTCATATTCGGACGGACGCAGCAGGATCTGCTGCAGCATGGCGTCAGCGATCACATCCTTGACCACGATGGTCTTGCCGGTGTTCGGGTTCTTGAACTGCATCCACGGGCCACCATCCAGCAGTTCGGCGCCGAACTCGTCACGGGCGATTTCGTAACCCCAATCTTTGAAGGCACCTTCGGTGAACTTCATGATGTTGCCCTTGTGAACCAGGGTCACGGAGCTGCGATCGTTGTCGACAGCGTACTGCAGGGCTTTGCGTACCAGACGCTTAGTGCCAGCTTCGGAAACCGGCTTGATGCCGATACCGCACATGTCGGTGAAGCGGATCTTGGTAACACCCATTTCTTCGGTCAGGAACTTGATGACCTTGTCGGCTTCCGGGGTACCGGCCTTCCACTCGACGCCAGCATAGATGTCTTCGGAGTTTTCACGGAAAATCACCATGTCGACATCGCCAGGCTTCTTGACCGGGCTCGGCACGCCTTCGAACCAACGCACCGGGCGCTGGCAAACGTACAGGTCAAGCTGCTGACGCAGAGCAACGTTCAGGGAGCGGATGCCACCACCAACCGGAGTGGTCAGCGGGCCTTTGATGGAAACGACGTATTCCTTGACGGCGTGCAGGGTTTCTTCCGGCAACCAGGTATCCTGATCATATACCTGGGTAGCCTTTTCACCAGCGTAGACTTCCATCCAGGAGATCTTGCGCTTACCGGCATAGGCCTTCTCGACGGCAGCATCGACTACATCGATCATCACCGGTGAAATGTCGACACCGATACCATCACCCTCGATAAAGGGGATGATCGGGTTGTCTGGCACGTTCAGGGACAGGTCGGCATTAACGGTAATTTTGTCGCCGTTGGCCGGCACCTGGATCTTTTGGTATCCCATTTTTGACTCCGTTGCTTTGTCGTTGTCACAAGACTCCGGAGTGGTAACCCCGGAATCGCAGAATGCAGAATACGGATTTTTCGGTGGCCGTATTGTTGTAGTTTTCCTACAGAATGTCACGCGTTTTTATGGAAAAAGCTTCGCATTCCGTTACATTTTTGTCGCCATCTGGATATTGGCTGCCCAAAGCACACTTTCATGTAGTATCACTACAAGCCCCACTACATCACGACAGGGCAACAGCAATCCTAGCTGTTTTTGCCGCTAGCGCCAGCAAGCACCGATACAATAGACGAGTCGAGGACAGTTCACGCCCCCACTCCTTTAGGCTACCCTATAGGCCTTTTTCAGGAGCTGTGCATGCGCTTTTTACCTCATGTAACCGTGGCAACCATTGTCGAGGATCAAGGGCGCTTTTTGATGGTTGAGGAGCAACGTGGCGACCGCATTGTTATAAATCAACCTGCGGGGCATCTGGAAGCCGACGAAAGTCTCATCGAGGCCGCCCGGCGCGAAGTACTGGAAGAAACCGCCTGGGAAGTTGAAATCACCTCGGTCGTTGGTCTCTACCTGTTCAAAGCCGACAATGGTGTAACCTATCAGCGTGCCTGTTTTGCCGGCAAAGCCCTGCACCATTGCCCGGAACAGCCCTTGGACCATGGCATCGTGCGAGCCAGTTGGATGAGCCTTGAGCAACTACAGGCCAAACGCCAGGATTTACGCAGTTACCTGGTGCTCGACTGCATTCAGGACTACCTGAACAAACCTCACTACTCTTTGGATCTGATTCGCTGACATGACCACTTCCGCCAGCCGCCCCGCCAACCAGGCCCCCAGCCAAACCAGAGTCATCGTCGGCATGTCCGGCGGGGTCGACTCGTCCGTTTCCGCAGCCTTGCTGCTTGAACAGGGCTATCAGGTCGAAGGCTTGTTCATGAAGAACTGGGATGAGGATGACGGCACCGAGTATTGCACTGCCATGACCGACCTGGCCGATGCCCAGGCGGTAGCCGATCGCCTTGGCATCAAACTGCACACCGCCAACTTCGCCGCCGAGTACTGGGACAATGTGTTTGAACACTTCCTGGCCGAATACAAGGCCGGACGTACACCAAACCCGGACATCCTGTGTAACCGCGAAATCAAGTTCAAGGCTTTTCTCGACTACGCGCTGATGCTCGGCGCCGATCTGATCGCCACCGGCCACTATTGCCGGCGCGGTGAGCGCGACGGCCAGACCGTGCTCCTGCGTGGCATCGACACCAACAAGGACCAGAGCTACTTCCTGCATGCGGTTGGCGCGGAGCAGATCGCTCGCACCCTGTTCCCGGTCGGCGAACTGGAAAAGCCCGAAGTACGGCGTATCGCCGAGAAATACGATCTGGCTACCGCCCGCAAGAAAGATTCGACCGGGATCTGCTTCATCGGCGAACGGCGTTTCACCGACTTTCTCAAGCAATACCTGCCAGCCCAGCCCGGTGATATTGAAACCACTGAGGGCACGGTGATCGGTCGCCATCACGGTTTGATGTACCACACTATCGGCCAGCGTCAGGGCCTTGGTATCGGCGGTATGCAGGGCGCTGGCGACGAGCCCTGGTATGTCCTGCGCAAGGATTTGACCCGTAACGTGCTGGTGGTTGGCCAGGGCAATGATCATCCATGGCTGTTCGCCCAGGCTCTGGAGTGCTCCAGCATCTGGTGGGTCAACCCGCTGGAGCTTGCCCAGCCGCGACGGCTGACCGCCAAGGTGCGCTATCGCCAGGCTGATCAGTCCTGCACCCTTGAACGCACCGCCAGCGGTTACCGCGCGCACTTTGACGAGCCCCAGCGGGCGGTGACACCCGGTCAGTCGGTGGTGTTCTACGACGGTGATATCTGCCTTGGTGGCGGCGTTATCGAAACGGCCATTCCGGCCTTTGCCGAGGATGCCGCATGACCCGCTATGAAGAGCTGGCCGTAGCCCTGGGCGCGGTATTCGAGACAGCCATTCTGGTCGACAAGCTGGCCCGTTCCGGGCAACTGGCCGAAGGGCCTGCCGCCTGTCTGGTGCGTAGTATTCTTGAGCGCTCGCCCGATGACGTGATGGGCGTTTATGGCGGCAGCCACCACCAGATCCGTCAAGGTTTGCAGGCGCTGGAATCAATGCTGGCTCGCGACAATGCCGCACTACAGCGCGATGCCCTGCGCTACACAATGAACCTGCTGGTGCTCGAGCGCCAACTCAACAAGCGCGATGACATGCTGCAGGTGCTTGGTCAGCGGCTTCAGCAAGCCGAAAG
Source organism: Pseudomonas jilinensis (assembly GCF_003586265.1). NCBI lineage: Bacteria > Pseudomonadati > Pseudomonadota > Gammaproteobacteria > Pseudomonadales > Pseudomonadaceae > Pseudomonas > Pseudomonas jilinensis. Next base: position 59,290 of record NZ_QJSA01000006.1, read on the forward strand.
CCAGGTCGAACACTTCGGCGCCCTGCACGACAATGTCTGGGCCTCACTTGGCAGCATTTATCAGGACACCATCAGCACGCTGAAACTGCGTATCCAGGTGCATGGCGACATGCGCTACCTACAGCAGCCAGATATCGCCAACCGGATCCGCGCCCTGCTGCTGGCCGGTATCCGTTCAGCCCGGCTCTGGCGTCAACTCGGCGGTCACCGCTGGCATCTGTTGTTTTACCGCAAACGCCTGCTTGAAGCGGTGCGTGCGGTGCTCAATGACTGAATTGCCACGGACCGACCTGCCACGCAAAGGCGCCCTGCTGTTGGCTATTTCGGCGTTGCTGTTTGCACTGATGGGGGTGCTGATCAGGGAGGTCTCGAGCGGGGTCAATAATGAAACCGTGGTGTTTTTCCGCAACCTGGTCGGTGTGTTTTTCTTCCTGCCGATGATTCTGGTGCGCGGTTTTGGTCCTTTTCGTACCCAGCGCCTAGGTAATCATTTCCTGCGCACCTTTTACGGTCTGGGTGCGATGTATTGTTTTTTCTATGCCATCGCCCACCTGCCACTGGCCGATGCCATGGTGTTCACCTACGCCGCGCCGGTTTTCACTCCGATTCTGGCCTGGTGGTGGCTTAAAGAAAGCCTGACCGGGCGCATGATGTTCATGGTGCTGCTCGGCTTTGCCGGGGTGCTGCTGGTTGCCAAGCCCAGCGGCGCACTGTTCGATCCCAAGGGGTTGGTGGGCATCGGGGCCAGCTTGCTGGCTGCCTGCGCCTTTGTCTCAATCCGGGCCATGAGCAATAGCGAGCCGGCCAGCCGGATCGTCTTCTACTTCTCGACTTTCTCCGCCCTACTCTCAGCCATTCCGCTGATCTGGGCCTGGCAGCCGCTGACACTGACACAGCTGGCAATGCTGGTCGCGATCGGACTGGTCGCAACCACCAGCCAACTGGTTATGTCAAAGGCCTATGCCCTGGCACCACCCGGCAAGATCGGCCCACTCAGCTATCTGGCCATCGTCTTCTCCGGGCTGTTTGCCTGGTTGTTGTGGAGCGAGGTTCCCGGACTGTCCTCCTGGTTGGGCGCTGGCCTGATCTTCGCCTCGACCTTGATCAGCCTGACTCAACCCGCAGCGAAGACCAAATAGCCCATTGTGTTGTATCATTCGGTCCTTTTCTGCCAGACCCACTTCCGCCAGACCAATTGATGATGAGAACGCCCATGCAACTGTCCTCCCTGACCGCCGTTTCCCCGGTAGATGGCCGCTACGGCAGCAAAACCTCCAGCCTGCGTAGCATTTTCAGTGAATACGGCCTGATCCGCTTCCGCGTTGAGGTGGAGGTGCGCTGGCTCCAGTGCCTGGCCGCCCATCCAGGCATTCCGGAAATTGGTCCGTTCTCGGCCCAGGCCAATGCCCTGCTCGACGGCCTGGTCAGCGACTTCAAGCTGGAATACGCCGAGCGCATCAAGGAAATCGAGCGCACCACCAATCACGACGTGAAAGCAGTTGAATACCTGCTCAAGGAGCAGGTCGCAGTCCTGCCGGAACTGCAGCAGGTCAACGAGTTCATTCACTTCGCCTGCACCAGTGAAGACATCAACAACCTGTCGCATGCACTGATGCTGCGTGCCGGGCGTGATGAGGTGGTACTGCCGCTGATGCGCCGCATCGCTGGTGAAATCCGTACCCTGGCTCATGAGCATGCCAAGGTTCCGATGCTGTCACGCACCCATGGTCAACCAGCCTCGCCGACCACTATGGGCAAGGAACTGGCTAATGTGGTCTACCGCCTTGAGCGCCAGATTGCTCAGATTGAGCAGATTCCGCTGTTGGGCAAGATTAATGGCGCAGTCGGCAACTACAACGCTCATCTGTCGGCCTATCCGCAGGTTGACTGGGAAGCCAATGCCCGCCAGTTCATCGAAACCACCCTGGGTCTGGACTTCAACCCCTACACCACTCAGATCGAGCCGCACGACTACATCGCCGAACTGTTCGATGCCGTGGCCCGCTTCAACACCATCCTGATCGACTTTGATCGCGACATCTGGGGCTATATCTCCCTCGGCTACTTCAAGCAGAAGACCGTAGCTGGCGAAATTGGCTCCTCAACCATGCCGCACAAGGTCAACCCGATCGACTTCGAGAACTCCGAAGGCAACCTCGGCATCGCCAATGCAATCATGCAGCATCTGGCCAGCAAGCTGCCGATCTCGCGCTGGCAGCGTGACCTGACCGACTCCACCGTACTACGCAACCTGGGTGTTGGCTTCGCTCATAGCGTTATTGCCTATGAGTCAACCCTCAAGGGAATCAGCAAGTTGGAGATCAATGCTCAGCGTCTTTCTGAAGATCTGAACAACTGCTGGGAGGTTCTGGCCGAGCCGATCCAGACCGTGATGCGCCGCTATGCAGTACCCAATGCCTACGAGAAGCTCAAGGAGCTGACCCGTGGCAAGGGTATTACTCCGGATGCCCTGCTGGCCTTCGTTGACGGCCTGGAAATTCCTGAGCAAGCCAAAACCGAGCTCAAAGCGCTGACCCCAGCTTCGTACCTAGGCAACGCGATTGATCAGGCCGGCCGGGTTTAAGACTTTTGCTTTGTATAATGTGCCTGGACGGTGTTGTACTACGGCTGTTCCGGGCACGCACAAGTACTTCCCTGTAGCTCTTCGATGCCATCCCTGGTATCGAACGGCCCGGAACAGCCGTAGCACAACACCGCCCTACCAGTTCCGTGCATAATCGCATTCAGATTACTGCTGGAACGTGGACTGACCAACTCAGACCTCAAGAGCCGACTGCCTGTCCCCATATCCTGGACCGTTCGATGCCAGGGATGGCATCGAAGAGCTACAGGGATGTACTTGTGCGTGTCCAGGATATGGGGACAGGTAGTCGGCCAGCGCGCAAACCAATGTCAGTCCGCGATCCTTGCACGAACTTGAAATCACCACGAGAAACCAACCCATGTCCAACCTCCCACTGCTTGGCAACCTCACCCCAGAACAGTTCCTGCGCGACTACTGGCAGAAAAAGCCCCTGCTGATTCGTCAGGCAGTACCAGGCTATGAAAGCCCTATCAGCCCCAATGAACTGGCAGGACTGTCGCTCGAAGAAGAGGTTGAGTCGCGGATCATTCTCGAGCACGGCCAGCACCCTTGGGAGCAGCGCCGAGGCCCCTTTGCCGAAGATGCCTTTCAGAATTTGCCAGAGCGTGACTGGACACTGCTGGTTCAGGCCGTAGATCAGTTTGTCCCGGAAGTAGCCGAGTTGCTCAAAGCCTTCGACTTCCTGCCCAGTTGGCGCAAGGACGACATCATGATCAGCTACGCAACGCCGGGTGGTGGTGTCGGGCCGCACTATGACAACTACGACGTATTTCTGCTGCAAGGGCAAGGTCGCCGGCGCTGGAAAATTGGTCAGCACTGCGACGAAAACAGCCCGCTGCTCGACCATCCTGATCTGCGCATCCTACGCGACTTCGAACAGACGGATGAGTGGGTACTGGAGCCTGGCGACATGCTTTACATCCCGCCAGGTGTCGCCCACTGGGGGACCGCTGAGGATGACTGCATGACCTTCTCGGTAGGCTTTCGCGCACCCAGCCATGCCGAAATTTTGTTGCATTACACTGACTTCGTCAGCCAACAGTTGGGTGACAGCCTGCGCTACAGTGATGCAGGCATGACGCCAGTCGAGGATCCCGCCAGCATTGATGAGCAGAGTATCGACCGGTTGCAACAAATTTTGCGCCCACTGGTCGAAGACAGAGAGGCATTGGCCACCTGGTTCGGACGCTTCATGACCGAGGCGCGTTATCCGGAACTGATACAGCCTCAAGAGTGGGAAGCAGCCGATTTGCTTGCATTGCTTGAGGCTGGGTACGGTTTGATACGTCACCCAAGTAGCCGTCTGGCATGGCGCAAAGGGAAAAATGACAGCTTGCGGCTGTTCGCCAGCGGCGAGCATTGTGAGCTGTCAATTTCCTTGCTGCCACTGGTTCAGCTAGTCTGCAAACAGGACTACCTTGAAGCCGGAGCCCTGGAGCCGTGGTTGCAGCAGGAAGATGCACGGGAATTGCTGGTGCAATTGCTCAACAAGGGAGAACTCTTGCCGGAGGAGGATGATGAATGATGCAAGGGTCGAACTGGTAAGCTGGTCAGCCACACCTGCCTTGCGGGATATTCGCCAGCGGGTGTTTGTCGACGAACAGCATGTGCCGCCCTCCCTTGAATGGGATGAGCATGATCTGAGCGCGGTGCATTTTCAGCTTCTGGTCAATGAACAACCCGCGGGCACTGCCCGGTTGCTGCGCGATGGGCACATTGGCCGGGTGGCGATTCTTCCGGATTACCGTGGCCTGGGGCTAGGCAACCTGCTTATGCGAGAGGTGATGCGCCACGCCCAAGAACTTGGGCATCGACACCTGGAACTGTCAGCGCAAACGCATGCTCAGCGATTTTACGAACGCCTGGGCTTCATTCGCTGCTCCGAACCGTACATGGATGCCGGCATTGCGCATATCGATATGCGCTGGAGCGCTGACACCCAAAGCCAGGCCGAGCTGCCGCCAATCGAGTTTGTCTCTCCTGGCTCTTTCAGCATCCACAATCCCGAGCAGCAGGCCAAGCGCTACAGCACTCACCTGCCCTATCAACTGGGTGAACAGCGTGATTTGATCGAAATTGATGAGGAGCATGCCCTTGCACATGCCTGTCATCTGGTCCTGCAGGCCCGGCGACGCCTGACTATCAGCAGCCCGGAGCAGGCAATGTGGTTATTTCACCGACGCGATTTTATCGACTGCTGCGAACAGTTCATCGCCACCCATCCCAAGGGCAGTATCCGCGTACTGGTCAATCAAGTGACTGCCGATTTCACCCAGGGGCACAGCTTGTCCAGCCTGCAGCACCGCTTCCCCAGTCTGTGCGAAATCCGTAAGCGCCACCCTGATCTGGCCCGAGAGCCGCAGGTGTACCTGCTGGCTGACGACAGCGGTATTCTGATGTTTCCGCAGGCGCTTCAGCCTCAAGGGTTCGTGCGCTATAACAGCCCCGATCAGGTCAGGCGCTGGCAGGCCAGTTTTGATGAGCACTGGAGCCGCAGCCTGAGTGACCAGGGATTGAGGAGATTTACCCTATGAAATGGATTGTTTCGCTGGTTCTGCTGAGCACCCTGAGCTGGGCCGCCCCTACTCTCGCAGCGCCTCAGACCGAGGTCATCAACCTGAATTACAGCCTGGCAGAACAGGTATTGCCGGCACTTACACCCATGCTGCGCGATGATGAGCGGGCTTCGGCTTATGGCAATCAGCTTATCGTCCGTGCAGAACCTGCCCGGTTAGCCGAAATTCGTGAACTGCTGCAACAACTGGATCGCCGGCCAGCCAAATTGTTGATCAGTGTGGCCAACACGGGTGACAACGTCACTCACGAGCAGGGCTACCAAGTGAACGGCCGGGTAAGTAGCGGGCCGGTTGATATCGTTGTCGGCCAGCCCGGTCAGGGCAATCAGGCCCGAGTCATACGCCGGCAAACCCGGGGAGCAGATGACTCGATACGCCAGATCAGCGCCAATGAGGGATATCCTGTGCTGATCCAGTCTGGCCAGAGCGTACCACTGACCAGCACCACTACCGACATTTACGGCCGCGTTGTGCAGCAAACCGAATACCGCGACGTCACCCAGGGGTTTTATGCCACGGTCCGGCTCAATGGTGATATTGCGACTATCAGCCTCAGCGCCAACCATGACCGACTCAATCGCTCCGACAGCCGTCTGATCGACGTCCAGCAGACCGACACCGTCGTTACCGCCCGACTTGGTGAATGGGTCACTGTCGGCGGCCTGGACGACAGCAGCGCCGGGCAATCCAGTGACATTGGCCGGCGGATCAGCACGCGCGGCCAGCATCAGTACAGTGTTCGGCTGATGGTGGAGCGTCTGGAATAGACATTCGTGACTCGGTAGCCACCATTGATACTTATGTAGTGGTTTGAAAAAAACACTACATTGCGATTGACTTCTCGCAAGCGAAGACGCATTATTGCCCCGCTCCCGCTAGCCAGAGACTCTGAATGAGCCTCCGGATCGGCTCCGAAACCAAAGGACCGATGCGTGTCACAACAGCCCAGAAGGCGGTTCGACGAGGTGGCGACTGGAACGAAAGTTGTCCTGAGGGACGGGGAAGCGATTTAACGTATCAGCCTGCATGACAGGTTTAGCCAGTCCGACACATGTCCCAAGTGACGAGTCGGTGGCACGGTCATCGTCTGTTCGTCACAGCCCCCATTCTGAACGGACTATCTGCTTTCTTCCTCCAGTTTGCCCTTCCTATGTCAACCCTTGACGGCAGTTCCGTTTGGCGGGAACAGGGTCACAAATCGTGCTGAACCTACTGCAAACTGTGAAGGATTGACCATGTCAGCTTATCAAAACGATATCAAGGCCGTTGCCGCTCTGAAAGAGAAGTTCGGCAGCAGCTGGAGCGCTATCAACCCCGAGTCCGTCGCCCGTATGCGTGCTCAGAACCGCTTCAAGACCGGTCTGGAAATCGCTCAATACACCGCCGATATCATGCGCAAAGACATGGAAGAGTATGACGCCGACTCCTCCGTCTACACCCAGTCGCTGGGCTGCTGGCACGGCTTCATCGGTCAGCAGAAGCTGATCTCGATCAAGAAGCACCTGAAGACCACCAACAAGCGTTACCTGTACCTGTCCGGCTGGATGGTTGCTGCACTGCGCTCCGACTTCGGTCCGCTGCCTGACCAGTCCATGCACGAGAAAACCGCTGTTTCCGACCTGATCGAAGAGCTGTACACCTTCCTGCGTCAGGCCGACAGCCGCGAACTGGACCTGCTGTTCACCGCTCTGGACGCCGCTCGTGAAGCTGGCGATACCGCCAAGGCTGCAGAGATCCAGAACCAGATCGACAACTACGAAACTCACATCGTACCGATCATCGCTGACATCGACGCCGGCTTCGGTAACCCGGAAGCCACCTACCTGCTGGCCAAGCGCATGATCGAAGCTGGTGCTTGCTGCATCCAGATCGAAAACCAGGTATCTGACGAGAAGCAGTGTGGCCACCAGGACGGTAAAGTAACCGTTCCGCATGCCGACTTCCTCGCCAAGATCGCTGCCGTTCGTTACGCCTTCCTTGAGCTGGGCATCGACAACGGCGTGATCGTTGCTCGTACCGACTCTCTGGGTGCCGGCCTGACCAAGCAGATCGCTGTTACCAACCAGCCGGGCGACCTCGGCGACCTGTACAACTCCTTCCTGGATTGCGAAGAAATCTCCGAAGCCGAACTCGGCAACGGCGACGTCGTCATCAAGCGCGAAGGCAAACTGCTGCGTCCCAAGCGCCTGCCGTCCAACCTGTTCCAGTTCCGCGCTGGCACTGGCGAAGACCGCTGCGTTCTGGACTGCATCACCAGCCTGCAAAACGGCGCCGACCTGCTGTGGATCGAAACCGAGAAGCCGCACGTTGGTCAGATCAAGGCCATGGTTGACCGCATCCGCGAAGTCATCCCGAACGCCAAGCTGGTTTACAACAACAGCCCGTCGTTCAACTGGACCCTGAACTTCCGTCAGCAGGTATTCGATGCGATGGTTGCCGAAGGCAAGGATGTTTCTGCCTACGATCGCGCCAACCTGATGAGCGTCGACTACGACGAAACCGAACTGGCCCAACTGGCGGACGAGAAGATCCGTACCTTCCAGCGTGACGGTTCTGCTCAGGCTGGTATCTTCCACCACCTGATCACTCTGCCGACCTATCACACTGCTGCTCTGTCGACCGACAACCTGGCCAAAGGTTACTTCGCCGACCAAGGCATGCTGGCCTACGTGAAAGGTGTTCAGCGTCAGGAAATCCGCCAGGGTATCGCCTGCGTCAAGCACCAGAACATGGCTGGTTCTGACATTGGTGATAACCACAAGGAGTACTTCGCTGGCGAAGCTGCTCTGAAGGCTAGCGGTAAAGACAACACCATGAATCAGTTCGGCTAATCACCGATAGGTTCACCGGGTTCGCCCGGTTGTCAGAAAGAGGCCACCTTCGGGTGGCCTTTTTCGTGATGGGCCTGCGTATTACCCGCGAGTCGCGTACAATGCGCCCTGCCCTGCCGGTCTCTCCGGCCCGATTGATCAAAGCCGCCAAGGCATCCGTACAATAGGTAAAAGATTCAGCATGGCTCGCCTGAACCTCGTATTCCCCGATGACCAGTTCTACTTCACCACACAGCTGACCGTTCGTATCACCGATATCAACGCAGGCAAGCACCTGGCCAATGACTCGATGATTTCGATGATCTCCGAAGCCAGAGCTCGGTTTCTGTACCAGTTTGGCATTGAAGAAGTTGGCGAGAATGACACTGGGATTATCGTCACCGACCTTGCCACCACCTACAAGCGCGAGGCCTTTGCCCGTGACCGGCTGATCTTTGAGGTGGGCCTGATGGACCTGAACAGATACGGCGGTGATATCATCTTCCGCATCAGCAAGGCCGAAGGTGGCGAGCTGGTGGCCCTGGCAAAATCAGGGTTTGTCTTCTACGACTTCACCACATCCAAGGTAGTACCCATGCCCGAAGACTTCCGTCTGCGCTTTCCCGGAGCCAATTACCTTGAGTACTGAGTTTACGCAGAGCTGACAAAAAAGCCCCGGCATGAGCCGGGGCTTTTTTGTTCATGCCTGGCAAGCCAGGCATGGGATTGAGTTCGACTTAGCGAACTTCAACCTGTGCTTCAACTTCAGCTTCAACACGACGGTTCATCGCGCGACCTTCGTCGGTACTGTTATCGGCGATCGGGCGGGACTCGCCGTAGCCAACAGCGCTAACGCGGGACGGCTCAACGCCTTCGTCGATCAGAGCCTGACGAACTGCATTGGCGCGACGCTCGGACAGACCCTGGTTGTAGGCATCCGAACCGACGGAGTCGGTGTGACCTTCAACAGTGGTGGTGACCGACGGGTAGGTCTTCATGAACTCGGCCAGGCTCTGGATGTCCTGACGGAATTCCGGGCGAATGCTGTCACGGTCGAAGTCAAACTTGACGTCCAGTTCAACGCGGACCGACTGCATGACCGGCTCAGGTGCCGGAGCCGGAGCAGGTGCCGGAGCAGGTGCCGGAGCAACAACCGGAGCCGGCTTGCCGCCGAAGTTCAGCCCCATGCCAACACCGGCTTGCCACTCGGTGTTGCTGCTGTCGAAGCCGTACAGCACGTCCAGGCCAGCTTTGACATAGAAATTGTCGCTCAGGTACTGCTTGACGCCAGCACCGGCCAGAGCCATGGTGGTCTTGTCACGGCTGCTGCTGGTGACCTGATCCAGTTCCTGGTGACCCAGACCGCCAGACAGGTAAGGACGGAAGTTACCAGCACCGAAGTGGTAGATGGCTTCAACGGTAGCCAGGCGGCCGTTGATGTCTTCTTTGGTCGCATCGTCTTCCAGGCTGTTGCGATAGGTGCCCAGATTGATGTTCAGCAGAACGTCATCGGTCAGGAAGTAACCAATGCCGCCGCCCACCAGGGTGCCGTCGCTCATGTTGCGGTAGCTATCGGTGAAGTAGCGTTTGGCGAAAGCCTCAACTTCGACAGATCCGGCACCCTTGGCCATGACAGGCATGGTGGAAGCCGCGATAGCGGCGCCAACAACGATACCCACAGTGTTTTTCAATTTCATCTTTGAATCCCCATATAATCCATTAGGACACTAGGTTTGCGCACAACACAGGCGCAAGTATAACAGAAATACAACAATTTCAATATGCGAGCGATCTAAAAAGGATTGTCGATATGCTTTCTGAGTTTTTCCAAGGCGCGCTTGTAACGCATCTTGGTGGCACTTAGCCCCATATGCATGATGTCGGCAATCTCTTGAAACTCCAACTCAGCAATAAAACGCAACACTAAAATTTCTCTGTCTACAGGGTTCACATGGACCAGGAAACGGTCAAGACTGGTGCGCTCGGCAACACTCTCTTCCTGTTCATGATGTTCATCCTGCGGATCCAGGCTTAGTGCATCCAGCAAGCGCTTTTTGCGCTTCTCCTTGCGGTACTGAGTAATACATTCGTTATAGGTAATACTATATAGCCAGGTTTTGAACTTGGCCTTTCCTTCAAAATGCCTCAGGCCATGCAGAACTTTAAGCATGACTTCCTGACAGACATCATCTGCGTCACGCTCGTTACCAAGATAGCGTGCACAAACATTGAACAGCGTGCGCTGATAACGGCGCATCAACTCTTCATAGGCCGTGGTCGTATGAAACAGCTCGCTGTTGGCCTTGGCCACCAGCTCTTCGTCCGAGAGTTCGGCAGGTCGATAACGGGTACGGGCTACGCTGGGCGGACTCAAAATAGATCGTCGCGACGTGTCAGTATTAAGGGGGTCCCGCACTCAGCGGGACACTCGCTCATCAATCAAAGTGCGGTTTGACACCGAAATAATGGCACCTTCATCGTCGACCAGCGTGGTTTTGACTGTACCAATTTCGTCAATTATCCCTTCGAGCTCGCCGACCTTGATCCGGTCACCGACCTGATACAGCTCTCGCACATAAACCCCGGCAACGATCTGACCGACGATCTGGCGACTGCCCAGACCCAGCGCCAATGCTGCGGCAGCACCAAAGGACACAAGCACGATAGCGATGACCGTATTGAGTAGCGCAGTTTCAATCTGCAGCTGACCGATCGCCAGTGACACCGTGATGATTACCAGCAAGCCTTGAACAAAACGTCCCAGACTGCTGGCATAGTCGACGCCGATACTTTCAGCAGCACCCTTGACCACACCGCCAACCAGATGCGACAGCAGCAAGCCGGCCAGCAGAATCAGAGCGGCACCAAATACTTTGGGTAGATATAGTGCAAAAGCATCAAGAGTCGCAGAGACCCGGGCCAGGCCCATGGTTTCGGCAGCAGAAACGACAAAGGTCAGCACAATGAACCAATAGACGATCTTGCCCACCACTGCTGACACCGGCGCCCGAATCCCAACCCGGCCCAGCATCTTGGTCACACCCGCCCCAGTCATCAGGCGGTCAAGCCCCAACTTGGCCAAGCCTTTGCTAAGAATGGTATCGACGATCTTGGCTACCACGAAGCCCAACAGGATGATGAACAGCGCAGCGATCAGGTCGGGAATGAAAGAAGCCACCTTGCCCCACAGGGTAGTCATGGCGGCAACAAAGCTTTGACTCCAGGTTTCCAGTTCCATGGTTCGCTCGCTATTCAATGGGGGTCAATGGATGAGTTTTCGTCGTGTTCACGACGTACCGGCTTGATATGTCTCAAACCACGCGCGCCGCCTTCAGACAAAACCCAACCCCAACGGGTAAACAGATTCAGCAGGTCGAAGATGCCACCGTGGATATGGGCCTTGTGCAGTACCCGCTCCAAACGCTGGTCATCGGTACTCTCCGACTGCTGCTCAGATGCCTGACGCATCAATTCGCGCACTCGGCGCTCAAAAGGATCTTCCATGGCTGACCTCCGGATCAGTGGACTCCTGTTTCAGACGCACGCCGACCGGTCAGTGTCACCACTGACCGGTCATGAGAGCCCATTAAACCAGAATGCCCGCCACGCCTTATTTATTCAGGCATACTCAAAGGCTCGGCTGAGACGATGATGCCGTTGTTGTCGGCATATACGTACTCACCCGGTTTGAAGGTGACACCGCCAAAGGTGACAGCCACGTTCAGGTCGCCAATCCCCCGCTTGTCGGTCTTCATCGGGTGACTGGCCAGCGCCTGAATACCGAGCGCGGTCTGAGCCAGTACATCGACGTCCCGTACACAGCCATAGACGATGATGCCTTCCCAGCCATTACTGGCTGCTTTCTCAGCCAGCATGTCGCCCAGCAGTGCCCGGCGCATGGAGCCGCCACCATCGACTACCATGACCTTGCCACGGCCATCCTGCTCGACCTGCTCCTTGACCACCGAGTTGTCTTCGAAACATTTGATCGTGACAATCTGGCCGCCGAAGGAGTCATGACCACCGAAGTTGCTGAACATCGGTTCGACCACGGCGACGTCAGGATAGGCGTCACACAGATCCGGGGTTACATAGTGCTGCATAGGTAGCTCCTTGCGCTTAGTTCTGACCTTCGGCCAGGAAGAACCAGGTATCCATTACCGAATCGGGGTTGAGCGATACGGTATCGATGCCCTGCTCCATCAGCCACTTGGCCAGATCCGGATGATCAGAAGGCCCCTGACCGCAGATGCCGATGTACTTTCCGGCAGCGCGGCAGGCGCTGATGGCGTTGGACAGCAGCTTTTTGACCGCGGCATTACGCTCATCAAACAAGTGGGCAATAATGCCGGAGTCGCGATCCAGCCCCAGGGTCAACTGAGTCAGGTCGTTGGAACCGATCGAGAAGCCGTCGAAGTGTTCAAGGAACTCTTCGGCCAGCAGCGCATTGGCCGGCAACTCGCACATCATGATCAGACGCAAGCCATTGTCGCCGCGCTTGAGGCCGTTTTCGGCCAGCAGTTCAACGACCTGCTTGGCTTCGCCGACGGTACGCACAAACGGCACCATGATTTCGACGTTGGTCAGCCCCATGACATCGCGCACGCGCTTCATTGCCCGGCACTCGAGTTCAAAACAGTCGCGGAACGAGTCGCTGATATAGCGCGAAGCGCCACGGAAGCCCAGCATCGGGTTCTCTTCTTCCGGTTCGTACAGACGACCGCCGATCAGGTTGGCGTATTCGTTGGACTTGAAGTCGGACAGTCGCACAATGACCTTTTTCGGCCAGAAGGCCGCAGCCAGGGTGCTGACACCCTCAACCAGCTTCTCGACATAGAAGTCGACCGGGTCGGGGTAGCCGGCGATGCGCTTTTCGACGCTGTCCTTGACGTCCGCCGGCAGGCTGGCGAAGTTCAGCAGCGCCTTGGGATGCACGCCGATCATGCGGTTGATGATGAACTCCAGACGGGCCAGTCCTACGCCCTCATTGGGCAGATTGGCGAAGTCGAAGGCGCGATCAGGGTTGCCGACGTTCATCATGATCTTGAATGGCAGCGGCGGCATGGCATCAACGCTGTTGGTGCGGATATCGAACGACAACTGGCCATCGTAAATCAGTCCGGTATCACCTTCGGCGCAGGAAACGGTAACTTCCTGGCCATCTCTGAGCTCGCTGGTGGCGTTGCCACAGCCGACCACAGCCGGAATACCCAGCTCACGGGCAATGATCGCCGCGTGACAGGTGCGACCACCGCGATTGGTGACGATGGCGCTGGCGCGCTTCATGATCGGTTCCCAGTCCGGATCGGTCATGTCCGAGACCAGCACATCGCCTGGCTGCACCTTGTCCATTTCCGAGACATCATGAATGACCTTGACCGGGCCAGAACCAATCCGCTGACCAATGGCTCGACCTTCGACCAGTACCTTGCCTTTTTCCTTGAGCAGGTAGCGCTCCATGACATTGGCATTGCTACGGCTTTTGACCGTTTCAGGGCGCGCCTGAACGATATACAGCTTGCCATCGTCTCCGTCCTTGGCCCACTCAATATCCATCGGCCGGTCGTAATGCTTCTCGATGATCAGCGCCTGCTTTGCCAGGTTGACCACTTCCTCATCGCTGATACAGAAACGTGCCCGCTCGGCCTTGTCGACATCAACGGTCTTGACTGAACGACCGGCCTTGGCCTCTTCGCCATAGATCATCTTGATCGCCTTGCTGCCCAGATTGCGGCGCAGGATCGACGGCCGCCCGGCTTCCAGGGTCGGCTTGTGTACGTAGAATTCATCGGGGTTGACCGCACCCTGCACCACGGTCTCACCCAAACCGTAGGCACCAGTGATAAAGACCACGTCACGGAAGCCCGACTCGGTGTCCAGGGTGAACATTACCCCGGCGGTGCCAGTTTCCGAGCGCACCATACGCTGCACACCAGCTGATAGCGCCACGCCCTTATGGTCGAAGCCCTGGTGGACCCGGTAGGCGATGGCGCGATCATTGAACAGAGAGGCGAAGACTTCCTTGCAGGCGCGGATCACGTTATCGACGCCGCGAATATTAAGGAAGGTTTCCTGCTGGCCGGCAAAGGATGCGTCTGGCAGGTCTTCAGCAGTAGCCGAGGAGCGCACGGCTACTGCCAGATTGTCATTGCCCGCAGAAAGCTCAACGAAGGCCTTGCGGATCGCCTCGTCCAAAGCGGCAGGGAATTGAGCATCCATTACCCACTGACGGATTTGCGCACCGGTTTGCGCCAGGGCGTTGACGTCGTCGACATCCAGCGCATCGAGGGCTGCATGGATGCGGTCGTTCAGACCACTTTGTTCGAGGAAGTCACGATAGGCCTGGGCGGTAGTGGCGAAGCCACCAGGAACCGACACACCGGCGTGGGACAGGTTGCTGATCATTTCACCCAGGGAAGCGTTCTTGCCGCCTACCCGCTCAACATCACCAACGCCCAGCTGTTCGAAGGACACTACGTACTCTAACAAGGTGATCTCTCCGTAAATCGATAAGTTGAGTGGCGCATGCCACAAATCAGACTGTCTGGCCTGAATGTGACAAATGCGCCACAATGCCGGCAAGGAGCCTCAGGCTCGTTACCGCAGCACTCAGCCAATCAGGACATCTTAAGGCCTCGCGCATGAAACGCACCGCTTTTTTCATCTCGGATGGTACCGGTATTACCGCAGAAACTCTCGGTCAAAGCCTGCTCACGCAGTTTGAAAACATTCAGTTCACCAAACGGCTGCGGCCCTACGTGGATACCATCGAAAAAGCGCGAAACATGGTACAACAAATCAATGCGGCTGCCGAGCAGGATGGGGCACGTCCGATCATCTTCGATACCGTGGTCAACAAGGAAATTCGTGAAGAACTGGCCAAGGCCAATGCCTTCATGATCGACATCTTCTCCTCATTCCTGGCCCCGCTGGAGCAGGAACTGGGTGACGGTTCCTCCTACTCGGTCGGCAAGTCGCACTCTATTCAGCACAACGCTCACTACAAGGATCGTATTGATGCCGTGCACTTCGCCATGGACAATGACGATGGTGCCCGCACCCATTACTACAATGAAGCCGATATCATTCTGGTCGGGGTCTCGCGCTGCGGCAAAACTCCTTCCTGCCTTTATATGGCCCTGCAATATGGCATCCGTGCGGCCAATTACCCCCTGACCGAAGATGACATGGAGCGCCTGCAACTACCGGCCGCGCTCAAACAGCACAAGCACAAGCTCTTCGGCCTTACCATTGACCCCGACAGGCTGGCCAGCATCCGCAATGAACGCCGGCCAAACAGCCGTTATGCCAGCTTTGCCCAGTGCGAGTTCGAAGTTCGCGAAGTGGAAAACCTGTTCCGCCGCGAGAACATCGACTTCATCAACTCGACGCACTTTTCGGTCGAAGAGATTTCCGCCAAGATTCTGGTCCAGATGGGCATTGAGCGCCGCCTGAAATAATTGTGGGCTACTGGCGCCAGGCTTCTGGCGCCGCTTGACGTAACCAGTCGATCAGGGCGCCAACCTTGCGCGGCGCCCTACCGAAACTGTACATCAGGTTTACCGGCAAGGCTTCCGGTGCCCAGCCGTCCAGGCAGCGCACAAAGCTGCCTGGATGGGCCGCTTCGTAACGCTCGGCATACCAGTTGGGCAGAATCCCGATGCCTTGCCCACGCACCAGCGCATCGGCTTGCAGAACCACTGTGTCTGCCTTAAGCCGCGACGGCGTTGGTTTGAACAGATAAGGCCCTTTTTGACCATGTAGCAAACGCACCGACTCCGTACCACCGCCCAATACATCGACCCAGCGATGCAGGTTGAGCTGGCGAGGATGCTCGGGTGCTCCGTTAGCCTGCACATAGGCCGGGCTGGCATATAGTCCTGTGGTCCAGCGCCCCAGCGGCTCACTGCGCAGCCCATTGCTGGCTTCAGGTCCAAGCCAAAGCCACAGATCGCCTTGACCGGCATCCTCCTGCGACGGTGGACGCAAGCTACTGCTTACCTGGATCCGTATACCCGGATGCTCTTCTATGAATGAGTGAATTACCGGCGGCAGCCAGCCACGCTCGAAGGCATTGTGAATACGCAACACAAGCTCACCGCTCACCTCTTCCTTCAGGTCGTCCAGAGCTTGCTGGCTTTGCTCGCCAAGATCCAGCATCTGCCGGCAATAGTTGTAAAACAACTTGCCGGCTTCAGTCGCCAGCATCCGGTTAGACTGGCGTAGTAACAGGCGTTGACCTACGCGGTTTTCGAGTTGACTGATGCGCCGGCTCAAAGTTGACTTGGGCAAACCCAGCGCGGTTGAAACCGGGGTCAGGCCTCCCTGCTCAACCACCGCGACGAACACACTCAGTTCATTGAAGTCATGCATCACCATGCCTTTTTCCCTCCACGACGGGTATGACCCAGGGCACTGACGCAAGGTTCGGATCTGGACTGCGGCATATGAAATCAAACGCTTGTTGGGGAGACTTCCCGATTCTCTTGGTAACGAGAATTATTGTCAAATGCTTGACAGCAGAATTCCGGCCAGTGGCTATCAGTCTTCGCCACCTCACCTACGCCAAGCCCTTGATCCCTATGCGGGCTGAGCAGCTACCTACCCTGTTCCAGTTTGAGCAACACGAGGTTTCACCCCTAACGCTGGAACTTTTCCTTTGCGCTCTTTAGAGTTATCGGCAGTTGATAATCATTATCATCATTACTGCCAATCGCGAACTAGTTGCACACAAACGCACTCACGGCAGCAATTACCAAAGGAAAGGAGTACCGATTGATGACGCACTACCGCCCCTCCCTCGCCGTTGGCGGCCTGGCTTTGCTGGCCAGCAGCATTGCCATGGCCAACCAGGCCCAGGACAGTGTTCGGCTGGCCGATACCGTGGTGACCGCTTCAGGCTTTGAGCAGAAGATCACCGACGCGCCCGCCAGCATCAGCGTCATCAGTCAGCAAGACCTGCGCCGCAACCGTTACACCAATCTGGCTCAGGCGCTGGACGGGGTGGAAGGTATTGATATTCGCCAGGGTACCGGCAAGACCGGTGGGCTGAATATCAGCATGCGCGGCCTGCCCAGCGAATACACGCTGATCCTGATCGATGGCCGACGTCAGAACACCGCGGGCAATGTCACTCCCAACGGCTTCAACGAGACCGCTACCAGCTTCATGCCGCCAATGTCGGCAATTGAGCGTATCGAAGTCATCCGCGGGCCGATGTCGACCCTGTACGGATCAGACGCCATGGGCGGTGTGGTCAACATCATCACCAAGAAAGTTGCCGCTGAATGGGGAGCCACTGTAACCGTTGACCACGTTTTCCAGGAAGACAGTGACTATGGCGACAGCACCCGTACCAACCTCTATGCCAGCGGCCCGCTGGTTGATGACCTGCTGGGCGTTTCCCTGCGTGGCAGTTTCTATGACCGCGAGAAGTCCAACCTGCAGTTCAGTGACGGCAGCAACGTCAGCAAGCGCGGCGCTTCACCGGTAGAAGGTCAGAACTTCACTGCTGGTGTGCGCCTCAACCTCACTCCCAGTGAGCGTAACGATTTTTATCTGGATTTCGAGCGTGGCGCTCAGCGTTACAACAACGACGACTGCCAGTTGGGTAGTCTGGATGGCAAGGCCGGCGGCAACGCTGTCAATGGCTGTACCACCGACGCTCCGACTCGCGCCAATGGCTATAAGGATGAACTACGCTTCACCCGCAATCAGGTCGCGCTGGGGCATGAAGCCAGGCTGGACTTTGGCCGCTGGAGCAGTAGTGTGACCCACAATGTCACTGAGACCCTAGGTCGTACCATTCCCGGCACGCCTATTGGCCAGGGCTATGTAGGATTCCCAAGCATCATCGTCGGCGCCGACCGCGAGCTCAAATCTACCGACCTGATTTTCGATACCAAACTGGTCGCTCCGCTGGGGCAGTCGCATGTCGGTACGTTTGGCGCCCAATGGTGGGATGCCGAAGTAAAAGACGGCATTACCACCGAAACCTTCGAACAGAAGTCCTGGGCGCTGTTCGCCGAAGATGAATGGCGTCTGCGCCAAAATCTGGCTCTGACCCTTGGCGCACGCTACGAGCACCATGACAGTTTTGGCGGTCACGTCAGTCCACGCGCCTATCTGGTGTGGAATACCACCGACAACTGGACCCTCAAAGGCGGTGTCAGCCGGGGCTACAAAACCCCGATCCTGAATCAGTTGCACAATGGAATCAACGGGGTAACCGCTCAGGGAGCCACCATCACCATTGGTAGCCCTGATCTTGATCCAGAAATCACCACCAATACCGAGTTTGGCGTTTATTACGACAATCTGGCCAACTTCAACGCCAACGTTACCCTGTTCCACAACCAGTTCAAAGACAAGATCGATACTGGCACCCCGATCCCGAACTGTTTCTCCAGTGCCAACCCCAACCTGCCCGGCTGCATCAGTTTCGGTCCTGGGTTCGATCAGGACAGCTTCGCCCAGAACAAGAACATCGGTAAGGCCATGACCCAGGGGGTAGAGATTGCAGGTAAATGGCAATTCGCACCGGCCTGGAGCCTGAGCGCCAACTACACCTACACTGATAGTGAGCAGAAGAGCGGCGACAACAAGGGCGCACCCCTGACCAACAGCCCGGATCATCAGCTTTATGCCCGGATCAACTGGGATACTACTCAACGACTGAACCTGTGGTTCCAGGGTGAGTATCGCAGCAAGCGTGAGCGTTTCACTGACCGTTACGAGAACCTGTCAGCGGCCAACCAGGCGCTGTACGATGCTGCTGGCGACCTTAAGGCCTACGAAGTGTTCCACCTTGGCGGCTCCTACCGTGCCACTGACCGCCTGAGTCTGAACGCGGCTATCTACAACGTGTTTGACAAGGACTTCACCAAAGGTCAGTTCTACACGACCAATACCGGTGCGACCGGCTGGGTATCCAACTATATCCAGACGGGTCAGTCTACCGACGGCACCCTGGAAGAAGCCCGCCGTCTCTGGCTGTCAGCCACCTACGAGTTCTGAAGTACAGCGGAGCTCTCTGCAACGCCCGCAACGCCCGCTTATGCGGGCGTTGTGCGTTGTTTAGCCCCTGCCACAACATGACTATCACTTCGAACTGACTCGTCACTGACCATCTGTTGCCCCAACTCTCTGCTCAACTGTATCGCTGAGCATAGGGCAGCCTGACCTATGCTGTGCGCACCCCCCTGGTTTCTTATTGGACATTGCGGTATGCGCACGGCTGAATCGCAGACAAACCTGCTGAATGACTTCAACTCATCGACCCTGGTGGCCGGCTTTGTCGCCACCCTCACCGGCTATGCCAGCTCGCTGGTACTGATGATTCAGGCGGGGCAAGCCGCCGGTTTGACCGAGTCCCAGATCGCTTCCTGGATCTGGGCGCTGGCCATCGGCATGGCCGTCTGCACCCTGATCCTGTCGCTGCGTTATCGAACCCCGATTCTGGTTGTCTGGTCCACCCCTGGGGCAGCCTTGCTGATCACCAGCCTGCCGACTGTCAGCTACGCCGACGCCATCGGGGCATTCATCTTTTGCGGGCTGCTGGTCATGCTTACCGGGCTGACTGGGAGTTTCGAACGTCTGGTCAGGCGCATCCCGGCATCGCTGGCGGCAGCACTGCTGGCCGGCATCCTGTTCCGGATCGCCGGTGAAATGCTGATCGCCGCTGAACAACAGGTGGGACTGGTAGTCGGCATGGGACTGACCTGGTTGCTTGGCAAGCGCTGGCTGCCGCGCTATGCCGTGCCGCTGGCCTTGCTGGCAGGCTGTCTGATTGCCTGGTTTACCGGGCTGTTTGATCTGCCTACGGTTGAATGGACGCCAACCCTGCCAGAGTTAACCGTACCGGGCCTGTCACTCAGCGCTCTGATCAGCATCGGCTTGCCGCTGTATATTGTCGCGATGACTTCACAGAACCTGCCAGGCATGGCGGTACTGCGGGCCGACGGCTACCGGGTATCGGCCTCACCGATTCTTTCGCTGACCGGTCTGGCTTCAATGCTGCTGGCCCCGCTGGGGGCTCACGGGGTCAACCTGGCGGCAATCAGCGCTGCGGTTTGTACCGGCCCTGAGGCCCATCAGGACCCGAGCAAACGCTACGCCGCGGCCATCTGGTGCGGGTTGCTGAATCTACCCATCGCCCTGTTCGCCGGGGCTCTGACCGCAGTGTTCATCGCCCTGCCCTGGACACTGGTGATTTCAATTGCCGCACTGGCGCTCTTGGGGTCGATTGCCAACGGCCTGACCCAGGCCATGGCCAATCCAGGTGAACGCGATGCCGCGCTGATCACCTTTATGGTCAGCGCCTCGGGCATCAGTCTGCTGTCGATAGGTTCAGCCTTCTGGGGCGTGGTTGCCGGGGTTCTGGCCTTGTGGCTTCTGCGGCCCAAGAATCCCGACAACTGATCAGCAATCGCGCTGTTCAACCTCGGTGCCGGGCTCATCTTCGGCACCGGGAGCCTCCAGCGCCTGGGCGCAAACCTGGTTGCGACCCTGCCCCTTGGCCTGATAGAGCGCGCTGTCGGCGGCATTCATCAGGCGGCTGATCAAGCGGGTCACACCCTCATCTCTGCTGGAGCCATCCCACCAGACACAACCGACGCTGACGGTTACCACCCGCAAGGGTGAGCCGTTATGCGCAATCCCCAGACCGAACACTGCCTCTCGCAAGTTCTCGGCAGCAGCCAGAGCCTGCTCCCTGGAGTAACCGGGCAATAGTACTGAGAACTCCTCACCGCCGAGCCGAGCCGGTAACTCCGCGGCTCGTTTGAACCGCCGTTTGAGCTGATCGGCCAGGGCAACCAGACAATCATCGCCGTGACCATGGCCATAGAGATCATTGAAGTTCTTGAAATAGTCGACATCGATCATCAGCAATCCAACCGGTTGCTGATTGCGCAGCGCACGACGAACTTCATCGGCTCGGCGCTCATCGAAATGCCGGCGATTGGCCAGCCCGGTCAAGTGGTCCCGGTGTGACAACACCAACAGTTCCTGGCGGGCACGCTCCAGATCCAGTGCGTGCTCCCAGCGCTGCAACAGACTGAACAGCCACTGCCCCGCATCCTCAAGCAGACTCAGCCGGGCCGGCGGCAAGGCCTGGCGTTCGGCACTTCTGACCGCACAGGTAAAGCCCCGCTGCTGGCTGTGATAACGCACCAGTATCACGCCCGGGTCAGCCTCCGATGACTGCAGGGTCCAGCCCGGTTCCTGCGGCTGTCCTGGCAGGCCCAGTTGCCGATGAGTGCGTTCAAGCCAGGGCCAATCCTCGGAACCAAACCAGACCAGGCGAGTAGTCCAGCTCTGCTGCCCATGACGTTCGAATAGCGCACAGGCATCCAGCTTTAAGTAACCAGCCAGCTCGCCCAGCAAGCGCTGCAGAGTATCGGGGTAATCGGCATGGCCTATATGCATGAAGCTGAGCATGCTTTGCGATAGCCATTCCTGATAGCCGCTGACAAAGGCCAATTCTTCGGTGCGCTCAGCCACTCGCCGGTCCAGGCTATCGCGCTCCTGTTCCAGCGTGTGCAACGCCTGTTCATGGCGCGCGGCATAATGACCAATGCTCTCACGCAGAGTATCGAATCCCTCAGCCACCTGATCGATCTCATCTCTCCAGGGTCGCTGCGGATGAAGTGGTGCCAGTGCCGGCGGATGCTTCTCCGGTACCAGGGCGCCGACATAGCCGGCCATGCGCCCCAATGGAACCACCAGTTCCCGGCGCAGGTAATGGAAGATAACCAGGCAGATCAATAGCGTGAACAATGACAGTTCAAACAGGCGCAAGCCCGCTGCAGCGACAATAGCCTGGGTCAGGCGCTGATGCTGGTAGTACACATGCAACTCGGCCAGATCGAAGGCGCCCCCATCGGGTGGAGGAATCCGCAGGCTGGCATCCGGGCGGATCAGGCTGGCGAAATTGCCTGCGCGCACATCCAGACCGGTTGTCGCCCTAAGTTCGACGGCGGCAATGTCCGGCAGCAACGCAATCTGCTCGACCTGACGACTCAGGGCCTCGATCTCGATATCCCAAAGCGCCACCTGAAGCAGCGGCACATGCAGTTCGGCCAATTGCTGTATGGTCTGAGTGAAATGGCGTTTTTCCTGCTGGTAGAGCAGCAGCGCGTGGATGATCGAACCCGCGAGGATGCAGAGCAGCGCCAATCCGGCCAGGCGTTTGATCAGCCGGGCACTCAGCGGTGCGAAAGGCTTGTCACTGGTCATGGACCGGCGCCTCCAACCAACTTTTCAGAGAAAAGTCGTAGTCCTCGCGGGCCGAATTGCAGACCTTGCTGAAATGGCAATAGTCAACAGTTGTCCCTGTCAGGCTCTGGCGCTCGAGAAACTGCCGGGCGCTGTCCGAATCGAACGACATGAACATCGGGCGTTCAAGCTCCGTACCTTCGGTCGCAGCAAAGTCGAGACCATGATAATGATCATACAGCAGCACCAGCGCCCAGACTCCGGTCAGATAATGCCCCCCAGCCAAAGCACCCAGTTCTCCGGAAATCAGCGCCTGCATGGCTTCTTCGGAGGTATTGATCGCAGAAAACAGCATGTCCTGGCCGGGAACACCTCCACCCTGGCGCAAGCTATCAATGGCGCCAAAGGCCATTAGATCGCTCCCAGCCCAAAGCACTCTGGCTTCTGGATAGCGCAGATATAGCTGTCGAGCCTGCTCCGCCGCCTTGTCCTTGCGCCAGTCGCCATGCACCAGCTGACGCAACTGTACATCCGGATACTCGGCCAACGCCGCCTGCATTCCGCGATTACGTCGGTTCGAACTATCTGTTGCCCGGTCGCCGGAGATCGCCAGCACTTCAATAATGCCTTCAGGATTGCTCAGCCCTCGGGATCGGGCCTTTTCCACCAGAGCCCTGGCCGTCAGATAGCCGGCATCCTCGGCCCGTGGCACCAGGCTACCGAGCCAAAAGGCATAGCGTTCACGGGGGTATCCAAGGACCGCCCGCTCATCGCTCTGCACGGTGTTGTAGGCCACGAAGCTTTGGATATTGGCGCCTTCGGCCAGCTCAAGCTGCTCGAACAGAGTCCGCTTGTCCCCGACCAGGACAAGATAGTCGGGCTGCAATTGTCGAGGGCGCTCAGCCACCTCACGAGTGAGACTGATCTGGGCCAGATAGTCTCTCTCGGCAAACAGCATTTCAAGCTCAATCCCCAAACTGGTGGCAGCCTCTTGCATGGCCAAGGCTGCGTCCTGCCAGAATGGCTCGTCTTGCTTGCCTGGATTGATGAAAGCCACACTGGGTCCGGCATCAGCTGAACTAGCCACCAGCGCCGTCAAAGCCAAGCCCAACCCGGCGCCTAACCGGCCACTGCGTCCGTTACCCATCACCCGTTTCCTAATCCTTGAAGCTGCCCCGAAACAATGTGCCAGTATACCTGTTAAGCCGCTTCAGCTCTCGCCTTGCCTGCTTTTCATACTGCTCCAGCTGCCGTTGCCAGGTCTTGGTCAAAGGGCGCAGGTCCTGCTCAACCTGACTGCGTTGAAGCCATTGCCAGCGATCATGCCAGTCGCCCAGGCTGCTCTGGCACTGCTGCAGAGCCGTCAACAGCTCTGGAGACATCGCCAGAGCCGGTGCGAAGGCCTGAAGTAGATAACGCAAACGTTTCACCAAAATGCGCACCCGATGCAAATCGAGCGATTTGCGGCTTAGCTGATTGTCAAGCCGACGCCGCAGACGCATCAGTTCGGCAATCAACTGCTTAGCCATCCGGCCGGCCGGCCAGTCAGCCAGTAACAAGGGGGCATCGTTCAAAAAGTTCTCAAGTTGCTGTTCGAGTTGCGGCAAGAGCGGATCCTCACGCAACAGCAGATAACCAGTTTCCAGCGCTGCGCTGCGAGCGCTTAGAGCCATATCCTGTCCCTGCTTGGCCAGCTCGACACACAGCACCTCCAGATCCCGCCAAGGCCCCGAGCGCTGGCCAAACGCGCTTGCCGAGCACAATATCTCTTCGCACCAGTCTGCCTTGCGCCAGGGGCGGGTCAGGCTGCGCAACGAGCGCAAGGCTACTCGTAGGTCATGCAATGCCTCCTGCTCACCCGCCCCACCGAGCAATGCCCGGTTCGCCACCAAAGCCCGATATTGCTGTTCGATTCCTTTGCACAAACAGCCCGGTACTGTGTCCATGGACATCCCCCGTTTCCTTTGTGTCATTGCCAGAATTGAAGGTTGATCATACTCTTGGCAAAAGTCATACACGATATGGGGATGCCAATGCTTCGTGCACTGCTGTTGTTTGTCTTTTTGAGTAGCCCACTGCTGGCCGCAGAGCAGCCAGACATCGATGTCTATCGTGACCCGAACTGTGGTTGCTGCTCGGCCTGGATCGACCACCTGCGCGATAATGGCTTTACCGTCAGGGATCACCTGGAGAGCAATATGGCGGCGGTCAAGGCCCATTTGGGCGTGCCAGCGGACATGGCGTCCTGCCACACTGCTGTGATTGACGGGCGTTTTATCGAAGGGCATGTGCCTGCTGCCGATATTCTACTGATGCGCAGCCAGCCGGATCTGTTGGGCCTGGCAGTACCCGGCATGCCCATAGGTTCACCGGGCATGGAGATCGGTGACCGGGTCGACGCCTATGATGTCATCTCCATCGATCAGCAGGGCGAGCGCCGGGTTCTGACCAGCTACCCCTGAATTGTTTGTGTCTGCACCTCCAGGGGCAGACATACCCTATTGCGCCCTTCGCGCTTTGCCCGATAGAGATTTTCATCGGCCTGCTGTAGCCAGACCTCCCAACTGACCTGATCGGTCAGCAAGGCCCCACCGATAGAAACCGTAACGCCTCCGCCCGGGCTGCTCAGCTCGGCGGCTATTCGTGCACGCAGGTGTTCCGCCGCTTTAAGCAATCCCTTGGCATCTATTCCTGGCAACAGCAGCACAAACTCCTCGCCGCCCAGACGGAAGAGCCGGTCAGATTTACGGCAGACAGCTTTGACGATACGCACAAAATCGACCAGTACCTGATCCCCCGCCTTGTGCCCGTGCCGATCATTGATCTGCTTGAAATTGTCCAGATCTAGCACCAACAGGCCATATGCCTGGGCATAACGCTGGCGGGCTGACATGGCGATGACCAGTTCCTGCTCCATGGTGCGACGATTACCAGCCCCGGTCAGCGGATCGATGGTGGCCAGGGTATTGAGCTGTTCGCGCTGACGGCGACCGCGATAGGCAAAAACAAAAGCGAACAGGCTGGCCATCAGACAGGTAACCAGAAACGAGCTCATCTGGTAGTAGCTTTCAAATACCTCACCGGGGTTAAGCAGCCCATACAGGCACAGCACAGCCAGCGCTGAGAGTGTCGCAACCAGGCTTTGCCGGGGAGGCACTACAAAGAAGTTGAACAGTATCAGGTTGTAGAACCAGAACAGGCCGTTGACGCCCAATTTGATAGAGACCAGCACGGCGCCAATCGAGTAGATAGTCGCCAGAAACTGACCAGGCCGAATAGTATTACCAGTACGCCAGGCATATGCGATGGCAACCAGTGTGCAGAGTACCAGCAGGCTATCGACAATACCGACCAGCCAACTACCCTCGATCAGGCGAAAGATTGCATAGGGAGTCACACCCAGAAGCGCCACTAGGCCAACCAGGGTGATGATGGACAACTGAAAGTCGTCTTTCAGTCTCAGCAACAGCTTTGCCATTAAGCCTCGTGTGCGCTCGGTATTGTTACAGGCGATCTAAAATGCCGCCATGGGTCAATATGCGAACACTACAGTGGCTTGAAGTCACAAATCAATAGCGATGTGCGATCACGTTGCGTCGGGCGGCGTATAGCCGGCCGACGCCCAAGCCAATACTTACTGAGCAGCGGTATCCTGAATCCGCTTGACCATGGCCCGCAGGCCATTGCCGCGGGTCACGCTCAAGTGCTTGAGCAGGTTGAGCTGCTCAAAATAGCCTTCGATATCAAAATCGAGAATCTGCTGGCGAGTCTTGCCGTTATAGGCAGCCAGTACTACCGCCAGCAGGCCCTTGACGATGAACGCGTCACTGTCGGCACTGAAGAACAGCTTGTCGTCGCGCTGATCGCTGACCAGCCAGACCTGGCTTTGACAGCCACGTACGAAGTTTTCCTCGGTCCGCAGAGCATCATCCAGTACCGGCAACTCGCGGCCCAGGTCGATGATGTACTTGTAGCGATCCTCCCAACTATCGAAGAATGACAGGCTATCAACGATGTCATCGCTGGTAATATCGATACCAAACTGGCTCATGCCGACCTCTCTCAGAAAAACATACCGGTTTCGAGTTGAGCCTCTTCGCTCATCATCTCACGGCTCCAGGGCGGGTCAAATACCAGTTCAACCTTGACCGTCTCGACATTCGGCACCCGCTTGACCCGGTATTCGACGTCACCAACCAGAACTGGGCCCATCCCACATCCAGGCGCAGTCAGAGTCATGCGGATATCGACATGCTTACCCGGCTGATCCACCTCAACCCCATAGATCAATCCCAGATTGACCAGATCAACCGGAATTTCCGGGTCATAAACCGATTTCAGTGCAGTCCAGACCTGTTCAATATCGATCTGATCATTAACCGGCTCAGGGAACTCCAGCAGCTCCGGCTCCAGGCCGAGCTTGTCGGCATCGGTGCCATCCACCCGCACCATCTGACCGTGATAGGTCACCGTGTAGTTGCCACCCAGAGCCTGGGTAATGGTTACAAAGGTATCCTTGGGGATGGTCAGCGGCGTGCCATCAGGAACCCGGCGCGCAGGGCAATCGGCCTGCGCTACCACCATACGTCTTTCCATTCAGTTCACACCAGCCATTCAATTGACACTAAAGCTTTCGCCGCAACCGCACTGGTCTTTGACGTTGGGGTTGATGAAGCGGATCTGCCGGTTGATGCCTTCCTTGACCAAGTCGATCTCGGTGCCGGACAGAATCGGCAGACTATCGTGATCGACCAGCAGCGCAACCTGATCATCAAGTTGGTAGCGCAGATCGTTGTCAGCGCCCTTCTCGACCAGATCGATCACGTACATGAAACCGGTACAACCACTCTTTTTCACGCTCAAGCGCACCGCCTTGCCCGGCTCCGCGCCTAGCTGGCGACGAAAATGCTCCAGCGCCGCAGGGGTTACACTCACGACCTGGCGTGCCGGATCAAAGGACTCAACACTCATGATGCACTCCTAAACAAGGAACTGCCGGACCTTGGCCAAAGCCTCGAACAGGCGATCGACGTCGGCACGGGTGTTGTAGAAACTGAAGCTGGCACGCACTGTGCCAGGAATACCAAACTGATCCATGATCGGCTGGGCACAGTGATTCCCGGTCCGCACCGCCACGCCCTGCTGATCCAGCAGCATCCCGATATCATGGGGGTGGGCACCTTCGAGCAAAAAGCTCATCACGCTGGTTTTGCGGGCAGCAGTACCGACCAGGATCACACCAGGGGTATTGCGTGCGCAGTCTTCGGCGTAGGCCAGCAGAGCCTGCTCATGGGCCGTCGCACCAGCGCGGTCCAGGCCCAGAATGTAATCAATGGCCGCCCCCAAACCGATTACACCGGCGATGTCGGGGGTGCCGGCTTCGAACTTATAGGGCAACTGGTTGAAGGTGGTTCCGGCAAAGCTGACCGATTCGATCATTTCGCCACCGCCCTGATAAGGCGGCATCGCCTCCAGCAGAGCTGCTTTGCCATAAAGCACACCCAGACCGGTCGGACCAAACAGCTTGTGCGAGGAAAAAGCGTAGAAATCGCAGTCCAGGGCCTGTACATCAACTTCGAAATGGCTGACCGCCTGAGCCCCGTCGATCAGACACAAGGCTCCAACGCTATGAGCCAGACGCACTACCTGCTCGACCGGATTGATGGTACCCAAAGCGTTGGACACATGCACACAGGCAACCATCCGCACCCGCTCATCAAGCATGGCTTCCAGAGCGGCCATGTCCAGCGTACCACTGGCATCGACAGGAATCGGTTCGACGCTGGCACCCTTCTCCGCCGCCACCAGTTGCCACGGCACGATGTCCGAATGATGCTCCATGGCCGAAACCAGAATCCGATCACCCGGTTTAAGTTCGCTGCGGCCCCAGCAGGCGGCGACCAGATTGATGCCCTCAGTGGTACCGCGAGTCCAGATGATTTCACGCCGCTCGGCGGCATGGATGAACTGCTGAACCTTGACCCTGGCGGCCTCAAACTTTTCCGTCGCCCGGTCAGCCAGCGCGTGGGCACCGCGGTGCACATTGCTGTTGTCCTGACGATAATAGTCGCTGATTGCCTGGATCACCGCTTCCGGCTTCTGGGTCGTGGCGGCATTGTCCAGATAGACCAGAGGATGCCCGTTGACCTGCTGATGCAGGATCGGGAAGTCCTTGCGGACACGCTCGGCATCGAAAGCCGGCTTGAGGTTCAGCACCTGATCATTCATAAGCCAATTGTCCCACCTGTTCGCTGCCCTGACCAAACAAAGTGGCCAAACGCGGGCGCAAATAGTCCTGAATGGCCTGTTCCGGCACTTCGTTCAGCAGCTCATTGATGAAACCGAAGCTGAGCATGGTGCGTGCATCGGCCTCGGATACGCCACGGCTTTGCAGGTAATACAGCGAGGTCACATCCAACTGAGCGATAGTGGCGCCATGGGCACAGCGCACATCGTCGGCATAAATTTCCAACTCAGGCTTGGTGTCGATCTCGGCATTGGGCGAAGTCAGCAAATTCTTGTTGCTGAGTTCGGCCAGGGTTTTCTGGGCCTTGGGATGGATATGAATCCGCCCATTGAATACCGCCTTGGCCGAGTCTCCGACGATACCCCG
The DNA here is from genome assembly GCF_003586265.1 of Pseudomonas jilinensis. NCBI lineage: Bacteria > Pseudomonadati > Pseudomonadota > Gammaproteobacteria > Pseudomonadales > Pseudomonadaceae > Pseudomonas > Pseudomonas jilinensis. The sequence continues at coordinate 88,111 of NZ_QJSA01000006.1, forward strand.
GAACACCTCGTTGCTAGTGCAGTGCGGCACACAATGCTCGATATTGGTGTGGTAGTCGATCAACTGGCGATTGCGCGGCAGGTAGACCCCGTCCAGCTCTAGATGCGCACCTTCACCCCGGTGATTGACCTGATAGTCGATCCGTTTGAGTCGGCTGCCCTGGGCCAGAGTGAAGCCATGGAAACGGGCATCGCGCTGCAGATCGACATGCACGCCACCAACATGCAGCAGGTCTTCCTGCTCCAGGTTGAGGCGGTAATGCTGTACCTGTGCATTGGCCCCGACCACAACCTCGGTCAGACTGTTGACGAAGCCGTTCTGGCTGGCATCACTGGAGACATAGTGCTCGATCAGCTCGGCCTGACTGTTATCCTCCAGCACCACCAGTACGCGCTGGCTGGCCACGGCCGGCTCCGCGCTAGGAGTCGAGACATTCAGGATATAGACCGGCTTGGTCAGTTTCTGGCCACGGCCAACATGGACCAGCACACCGTCGGCCGCCCAGGCGTTGCTCAGCGCTGCAAACAAGTGCCGCTGGCTGTCCACCACCTTGCCCAGATGCTGCTGAATCAGCGCCTGCTGCTGCTCGTCGGCTGAGGCAAAGCGCACCACGCCAGTCGGCAGCGGATCGGAATGGGTCGCATCGAACACACCATTGACGAATACCAGACGAGTCGCGTCCAGCTCGATCGGTTCAACCGAGTCTTGCCAGTCAGCGCTGTCGACCAGCCCCCAGCGTGCCGGCGCGTCGTTGGCCAATGGAGTCAGCGGGGTGTATTTCCACAATTCGGTTTTACGGGTCGGCCAACTTGCCGCCGACCAGCTATCAGCACCCTGGCGGCGCAACGCATCAAGCCAGGCAGGGCTTTGCTGTTGCTGCGCCAGTTCCAGAGCCAGTTGTTGGAAGTCGCTCATGGGCTCAGGCTACCTCGCCTTCAAGCCAGCCATAGCCCTTGGCCTCAAGCTCGAGGGCCAGGCTCTTGTCGCCGGACTTAACGATCCGGCCACCGGCCAGCACGTGAACATAATCGGGAACGATGTAATCGAGCAGACGCTGGTAGTGAGTCACCACCAGAAAGCTGCGCTTGCCGTCACGCATGGCATTGACCCCGTCAGCCACCACTTGCAAAGCATCAATGTCCAGACCCGAGTCGGTCTCATCGAGGATGCACAGATCCGGCTCGAGCAGCATCATCTGCATGATCTCGTTGCGTTTCTTTTCACCGCCAGAGAAGCCTTCGTTGACCCCGCGCTTGAGGAAGCCGGGGTCCAGGCTAACGCGCTTGCTGGTTTCACGGGCGAGCTTCATGAACTCGACCGACGACAGCTCAGGCAGCGCCTGGTGCTTGCGCTTGGCATCGACTGCGGCCTTGAGGAACTCCATGTTGCTCACGCCCGGAATTTCGACCGGATACTGGAACGCCAGGAACAGGCCTTCGCGGGCACGCTCTTCGGTATCCATATCCAGCAGGTCGTGGCCTTTGAAGAGCACGCTGCCAGAGGTCGCTTCGTAACCAGGACGCCCGGACAGCACATTACCCAGGGTGCTCTTGCCCGAACCGTTGGGCCCCATGATCGCATGGACCTCGCCCGGCTTTACCTCGATGCTCAATCCCTTAAGAATGTTTTTCTCTTCAACTTTGGCGCACAAATCTTTGATAGATAACATATTTGTTAACCTGAAACCGTCTTAAAACCAATCCACTGATCCGCTACTGGCGATCAGCCCACTGAACCTTCAAGGCTGACTTCGAGCAACTTGCCAGCCTCAACTGCGAACTCCATCGGCAACTCCTTGAACACCTCTCGGCAGAAGCCGTTGACGATCATGGAAATGGCCTTTTCCGCATCCAGCCCGCGCTGCTGACACAGGAACAACTGATCATCGCTGACCTTGGATGTAGTGGCCTCGTGCTCGATTACCGCACTGGGGTTCTTGCTCTCGATATAGGGGAAGGTGTGAGCCCCGCAACGATCACCGATCAGCAGCGAATCACACTGGGTGTAGTTGCGCGCGCCTTCAGCACCAGGGTTGATCCGTACCAGTCCGCGATAGGCACTGTCGCTCTGGCCGGCCGAAATCCCCTTGGCAACGATGGTCGAACGGGTGTTCTTGCCCAGGTGGATCATCTTGGTGCCGGTATCGGCCTGCTGGAAATTATTGGTCAGCGCGACCGAATAGAACTCACCGACGCTGTTGTCACCCTTGAGAATACAGCTCGGGTACTTCCAGGTTACCGCCGAGCCAGTCTCGACCTGGGTCCAGGAAATCTTGGCGTTGGTGTGGGCAATGCCACGCTTGGTGACGAAGTTGTAGATCCCGCCTTTGCCTTCGGCGTTACCCGGATACCAGTTCTGAACTGTGGAGTACTTGATCTGGGCGTTGTCCATGGCAACCAGTTCGACCACGGCAGCATGCAGCTGGTTTTCGTCGCGCATCGGCGCGGTACAGCCTTCCAGATAGCTGACGTAGGAGCCTTCGTCGGCCACGATCAGGGTCCGCTCGAACTGCCCGGTGTTCATCTCGTTGATCCGGAAGTAGGTCGACAGCTCCATCGGGCAGCGCACGCCCTTGGGGATATAGACAAACGAACCATCGGAGAACACCGCCGAGTTCAGCGCGGCATAGAAATTGTCTTTCTGCGGAACCACGCTACCCAGGTATTTCTGCACCAGATCCGGGAAACGCTTCACCGCTTCACTGATCGGGCAGAAGATTACCCCGGCTTCTTCCAGCTTCTCGCGGAAGGTGGTTACTACCGAAACCGAATCGAAGACCGCATCGACCGCCACACCGGCGAGCATTTCCTGTTCATGCAGCGGAATGCCGAGTTTTTCATAGGTCGCCAGCAGCTCCGGATCGACCTCATCGAGGCTCTTGGGCTTGTTGGCCATGCTCTTGGGCGCGGAATAATAGGATACCGCCTGGAAATCGATTTCCGGATAGTGGACATGGGCCCACTTGGGCTCTTCCATTTCCTGCCAGGCGCGAAACGCCTTCAAGCGCCACTCGAGCAGCCATTCAGGCTCCTCTTTCTTGGCTGAAATGAAACGAATCACGTCTTCATTGAGCCCAGGTGGCAGGGTCTCGGACTCAATGGCCGAATGGAACCCGGCCGCGTAGTCCTTCTTGATAAGGCTTTCGACTTCTTCAGTCACGGTATCACCTCAATCATGCAGCCCTCGATATGGGGCCGCCACTTCAGTTCAGGCTAGCGGATCCATGCTCCGCAGGATGAACGGTTCTTCCGACCGTTTTCAGATAATGCGTTCCAGGTTGACCACGCTCTCATGGCCATTGCTACAGCCACGGTCCTGGCGGGAACGTACGCGCTGGATATCGTCGCGGGACACCAGATCAGCCAGAGTGATATCACTTAGAAACTGGCGCAGGCGATCACTAAGATCGGACCACAGGTGATGGGTCAGACACACCTCGCCATGCTGGCAGTCGCCCTTACCCATGCATCGGGTGGCATCCATGGAGTCGTTCACCGCTTCGACGATCTGCGCCACACTGATGGCACCCGCACCGCCGGCCAGCCGATAACCGCCACCTGGACCGCGAACGCTTTCAACCAGCTTGCTGCGGCGCAATTTGGCAAACAACTGTTCCAGATAGGAGATCGATACGCCCTGACGCATGGAAATATCCGCCAGGGTAATCGGCCCCTGGTCCTCGTGGAGCGCCAGGTCCAGCATGGCCGTTACGGCATAGCGGCCCTTGGTCGTCAGTCGCATAAAAGCTCCCAAGCCCTTGATGACATGCTCGGCATGATGCAATATCCAAGCAAATCAGTCAAGTATTTGACCCGATAAACGACCGCTCAGGCCCGCGCAGTATAAGAGTTTTGCCACTAATCTTGAAGGAAAAGCATGGTACTCAATCAGGCTGGCTGATTGACCACAAAATGGCTGATACAAACATGCAATGAGTGTTATCGTTTGTCAGTTTTCATGAACAGTATAAAAAGGAGTCAGTGCACCATGAGCCACACCCGGCAGTTCTATATCAATGGCCAGTGGGTTGCTCCCAAGGGCGATAAAACCCTGGACGTCATCAATCCTGCCACTGAAGAAGTAGTGGCCACCATTGCCCTGGGCAACAAAGAGGATGTTGACCTGGCTGTGGACGCTGCGCGCGAGGCCTTTGAAAGCTACTCGCAGATCAGCCGCGAAGAGCGCCAGGCCCTGCTCGGTCGCGTTATTGAAGTATTCAAGAAGCGCATGGGCGACGTTGCCGTCGCCATTTCCCAGGAAATGGGTGCGCCGGCCAAGCTGTCACAGGTTGCCCAGGCGCCGTCCGGGCTGGGCCATTTCGCCACCGCCCTCGAAGCACTCAAGCATTTCGAGTTCGAAGAGCAAATCGGCACCACCCAAGTAGTCAAGGAACCCATTGGCGTTTGCGGTCTGATCACCCCCTGGAACTGGCCGATGAACCAGCTCACCTGCAAGGTCGCCCCGGCGCTGGCCACCGGCTGCACCATGGTGCTCAAGCCGTCCGAAGTTGCCCCGCTGTCAGCCCTGCTGCTGGCCGAGATTCTTGATGAGGCCGGTGTCCCGGCAGGCGTGTTCAACCTGGTCAACGGCGATGGCCCGACCGTGGGTGCCGCCATGTCCGCCCACCCCGGCATCGACATGATGTCATTCACCGGTTCCACCGGGGCCGGTCGTCAGGTGATGATGAACAGCGCTCAAACCATCAAGCGTGTTGCGCTGGAGCTGGGTGGCAAGTCCGCCAACATCCTGCTCGATGATGTCAACTTCGAGAAGATGGTTGCCCATGGGGTGATGAGCTGCATGAACAACAGCGGCCAGTCCTGTAACGCACCGACCCGCATGCTGGTACCCAACAGCCGTATGGATGAAGTCGCCGCGATTGCCGAAGCTGTAGTCGCCAAGGTCAAGGCCGGTGATCCGAACGCCGAAGATACCGTGATCGGTCCGGTAGTCTCCCATGCCCAGTTCGACAAGATTCAGAGCCTGATCCAGGCCGGCATCGACGAAGGCGCGCGGCTGATCGCCGGCGGCACCGGCAAGCCGGAGGGACTGGACAAGGGGTACTTTGTCAAGCCGACCATCTTCACCCACGTCACCAACGAGATGACCATCGCTCGCCAGGAAATTTTTGGCCCGGTGCTGTCGATCATCGGTTACGAAGATGAAGAGGATGCTATCCGCATCGCCAACGACACCAACTACGGCCTGTCCGGCTATGTTTCATCGGCTGACCTGGATCGCGCTCGCCGCGTTGCCCGCCGTATCCGGACCGGCATGGTCCACCTCAACGGCGCGCCGCTGGACAACAAGGCGCCGTTTGGCGGTTACAAGGAGTCGGGCATCGGTCGTGAATGGGGCCATTACGGCTTCGAGGATTTCCTCGAGGTGAAGTCGATCTTCGGCTATCACCCCAAGCAAGCGTAAGCTCAGAAAGCCAAGGTGAGGGCGGCAACACCGCCCTCACCCCAGCGCTTTAACCGCCTCAATCATCTGCACCATGACCTTCTGCGCATCGCCATACACCATCGCGGTGTTTTCGGCATAGAACAGCTCGTTTTCAACCCCTGAATACCCTTTGCCCTGCCCGCGCTTGATCACGTAGGCCTGATGAGCCTGATCAACATTGAGAATCGGCATGCCATAGATCGGGCTGGACTTGCGGGTCCGGGCGGCGGGATTGACCACATCATTGGCACCGATGACTACGGCCACATCAGCCTGGGTGAAGTCTTCGTTGATATCCTCCAGATCCGCAATAATGTCGTAGGGCACCCCGGCCTCGGCCAATAGCACGTTCATGTGCCCGGGCATCCGGCCGGCCACCGGGTGGATGGCGAAGCGCACGTCCACGCCCTGCTTCTGCAATAGTTTCACAAACTCATAGAGTTTGTGCTGGGCCTGAGCTACCGCCAGACCATAACCGGGAACGATAATGACCTTGCTGGCGTAGTACATGGCGATTGCCGCATCCGAAGCCTCACTGGCCTTCATGCTGCCCTGTATATCTCCGGCATCGCCCTCCTCGTCGCCGCCGAATTGACTGAACAGCACATTGGTTACCGACCGGTTCATGGCCTTGGCCATCATCAAGGTCAGCAACGTACCGGCCGAGCCAACGACCGTGCCAGCAATAATCATCGCCGGGTTCTGCAAAACGAAACCCTCGAATGCCACGGCCAGACCAGTCAAGGCGTTGTAAAGTGAGATCACCACTGGCATATCGGCTCCGCCAATCGGCGTGGTAATCATCACCCCCAGTGCCAGCGCAATCAGGAAGAACACCGCAATCAGCAGCATCGGCGGCTCGGCTCCAGCCATCCCGGCAGTAACCACTGCCGCGCCGGTAGCCAACGAAGCGAAGAACAGCACGGCATTAACCAACTGCTGCATAGGCAGACGCAGCACTCGGTTCAAGCGGCCATCGAGCTTGGCCCAGGCGACCAGCGACCCGGACAGCGCCACCGAACCGATCAGCCCTCCCAGCACGGCCAGAATGCTGATCACCACACCATGAGCCTGAGCATTGCCGGAAAACAGCTCGACCGCCGCAATCGCCGCCGCCGCACCGCCGCCCATGCCGTTGTACAGGGCCACCATCTGCGGCATGTTGGTCATCGCCACTTTCTTGCCGCTGTACCAGGCCCAGCCAACCCCAAGCCCCAGAGCAATCAACACCAGGGCGATATTCATAGTCAGGTGCGGCTGGGCCCGTTCATTGACATCGAAGCCGTAGAGAAAGGCCACCACCACCGCCAGCGCCATACCCCAACCGGCAACCAGGATGCCCGAACGCGCGGTAACCGGGCTGGACATGCGTTTGAGACCGTAGATGAACAGCAGTGCCGCGACGAAATAAGCCGTCTCGATGATCAGCGAGGTGTCCATGACTTACTCCTTGTCAGCCGCTGCAGCATCCCGCTTGTCGCTGGGCTTGAACATTTCCAGCATGCGTTCGGTCACCACATAGCCTCCGGCAGCATTGCCGGCACCGAGCAACACACCGACAAAACCAATCAATTGCTCCAAAGGCGAGCCTGCGTTGAGCAGCGCCCACATGGCGCCAACCACCACGATCCCGTGAATGAAGTTGGAGCCGGACATCAATGGCGTATGCAGGATCGCCGGCACCCTGGCGATGACCTCGTAACCAGTAAAGGCCGCCAGCATGAAGATATACAGTGCAACGAACCCGGTGATGGTACTGGTGAAGTCCATGGTCTCACTCCCCCGTATTTTCGACGGCCTTACGGGCCGCTTCGTTCTTGATTTCGCCGTCTTTGGTCAGTAGCGCATGGGCCAGCACCTCATCCTCCCAGTCCGGCGCCAGCTCTCCGTCATGCATCAGCAACCCGGCCAATGCCAACAAGTTGCGGGCATATAGCTCAGAGGCGTGCTCGGCCAGATGACTGGGAATGTTCAGCGGCGCGACTATGGTCGCCGGACCGACCTCAACCGTATCGCCTGGGTGCGTCAGCGGGGTATTGCCGCCCCCCTCGGCCGCCAGATCGACGATCACCGCCCCTGGTTTCATGCCCATGATCTGCGCTTCGCTGATGATCTTCGGGCTCGGCCGCCCAGGAATCGAGGCTGTGGTGATCACCGCATCGGCCTGTTGAATATGCCTGGTCAGCACCTCGGCGACCCGCTCCTGCTCCTCGCTGGTCAGCTCCCTGGCATAGCCCCCCAAACCGCTGGCCGAAACTCCGGTATCAACGAACTTGCCACCCACCGACTCAACCTGCTCCTTCACTTCAGGGCGCACGTCATAGCCCTCGACCATAGCGCCCAACCGCCTGGCCGTAGCCAGCGCCTGCAACCCAGCCACCCCCGCGCCCATCACCAGTATCTTGGCCGGGCGTAGCGATCCGACTGCGGTGGTCATCATCGGCAATATCCGGTTGAGACTGGTCGCCGCCAGTAACGCCGCGTAATAGCCCGCCAACGCGGCCTGGGATGACAGTGCATCCATGGCCTGAGCCCGGGTAATCCGGGGAATCAGCTCCATCGCCAGACAGGTGATCTGTCGGTCGCGCAAAGCCTTAACCAATTCAGGCTCGCGGTGAGCGTGGACGAAACAGCAGAGGATGGTGCCTGGCGGCATCTGTTCGACATCCGCCAGCGCTGGTGGCTGCACCCGGAAAATCAGTCGGGTGTTCTCAGGCATTGGACCAATGCTGGTCCCGGCCTGCTGATAGAGCGGATCGGGAATTCTGGCAGCCTCGCCAGCCCCGGATTGCAGGTGGGTATGTATTCCGAGCTTTTCCAACTTGGCGACGACGGCGGGGACCAGCGCCACCCGTTTTTCATGCAGTCGTGTTTCCTTGGGAACAAACAGCGTAACCGGCATGGCCACTCCTTGCGACTGATCGGTTGTCTGTCACTAGCATAGACCACCCAAGGATTCTTACACTTGCCGATCACAGCATTGCGGTAGCACCAAATCAACTCAACAGCAGCAGCCATAGCGGCATGCTGAACGCAGCCAGCAGGGTTGAAAGGAAAATTACCGAGCTGATTATCCGGTTGTCTTCCTGCCCCATCGCATAGGCCAGGACATTGACACCGGTCGGGCAAGCAGCCATCAGTATCAGCACGGTTCTGGCTTCGGGATTCAATGGCAACAGCGAAGTGAAGCCCATGACCAGCAACGGAAACGCCAGCAATTTGGCCAGGGTCAGTGACAGCATAGCCCGGCTCAGATAGAGCCGGTAATGCGCCAGACTCATGCCCAACACCAGCAGCGCACAGAGCAATGAGGCCGCAGCCAGCCAGTCGACGGTACGCCAGACCGCAGCCGGCAGCGCTAAGCCACTCAGATTGAGCGTCGCCCCCAGCAGTAACCCGACAATGATCGGATTGGTCAGGCTCGACAGGGTCTGACGCCACGACAGGCGCTCGCCATGACCGCTGAACAGTGCGATATAGAGGCTTTGCAGGGTGAACAGTATCAGGCTGTGAAACACCAGCACGGCGAACAGATAAACCAGCTTATCCGTCCCCAGCAACAGGCTGACCAGCGGGATGCCAACCAGCACGTTATTGGAGTAGCTGGCCGCCAGCCCCATGGAAGTGGGACGCCCCTGCGAGCGATGGGCTACCACATTGATCAGGATGAACACCAGCAATGCCGGGACAAAATACGCCACCAGCAACATGGGCGAGAGCCCCTCACTGAGGTCAGCCCGGGCCAGGCCAGCGAACAGCAATACCGGCATGAACAGCTTGAAGGTGATCGCCGCCAGAGCCGTGCCGGCCTCAGTCGGCAACCAGCGGCGCCAGCCGAGCAGATAACCAATGGCAATCAGGGCAAAGATCGGGATCAGTGCATCGACTACGGACACAAGCAACTCCTGACACAGGGCTGGACGGCGCAGCCCGGGGCCATAGAGTCTACCAGCGCAAAGACGCTTTAGCGGATCAGGTTTGCAGAATACTCTGTTGCAGTTTGCTCAAGCAGATCCATGTTGTCGTGTTGCCAAGGATGAAAGTTCTCGCGGTAAAAATCGCGATACGCCCCAAGCAACCCGGTGAAAAAGCCATTACGCCCCCATAGCCAGCGCATACCGCGCCACCACATGCCAGGACGCAACAGCAGGCCATCGCGGCGCAACATATGCCACATCCCCCGGGTCACATCCTTGAGAAAGAAAAAGGTCGCCTGGCGCATAGCCTTGCGCAGTAGTTTGCGGTCACCACAGACCTGCATGTAGACATCAAAGGCCACCGCCTTGTGCTCGGTTTCCTCCAATGCATGCCAGCGCCACAAACGCAGCATTTCCGGGGTTGCGCCCTGCATCCAGCGCGGCTCGCGCAGCACCGCATCGGCCATGATCGCCGTAAAGTGTTCCATGGCCACAGTGCCAGCCAACTGCCGCTCAGGCGAGAAGTTCTTTTCCACGAAGCGAATGCGCCGTTTGACTGGCAATTCCAGAGCGTCAATATCGTAGCCCAGCTGACGCAGGCGTTGGTTGTAGTTGATATGCTCGCGGCTGTGGTGGCCTTCCTGACCGATAAACCCGCGGATCTGCTCTTGCAACTGCGGATCATTGATCTGATCCCGGAACAGGCGGACAGAGTCGATGAAATAGCGCTCACCATCCGGAAACAGCACCGACATAGCATTGAAGAAGTGCGTCTTGAACGGGTCGCCATCCAGCCAGTAACGGGGCAGCGGATCGGGCAAACCGGGATCCAGTCGGCGGGGACGGATATCAAGCCGAGCGGGCGTGAGGCGGGGTACTGCGGATTCCTTTTCCATGGGGGCAGGACTCTCTGGTTGTTATCTCGTGATCATACTCCGCTATTCACTCAAGTCATTAGGTCATATCCGCCAACCCAGGGCGGCTCTGCTGCCATACTCCCCTCTCAGCCTCACGCTGGCGTCTGCGCGTATTGCAGCTAAAGTTTAGGAAACATTCTGAAATAAGCCGTATCAGAATCCCAATGATCTCCTGGGGGCCTGTTCGCCATGACATGGATTATCGATACGCTCAACACCCTGTTCTGGGGCTATGTGCTGATCTACGGATTGCTTGGGGTTGGCATCTTCTTCACCTTCCGGCTTGGACTGCTGCAGTTTCGCTACTTCGGCGAAATGGTGCGCTCCATTCTCCATGCCCGGCAAAGCGATGCTTCAGGGATATCACCTTTTCAGGCTCTGTGTACCAGCCTGGCCTCGCGCATTGGTACCGGCAACCTGGCCGGGGTGGCAGTCGCACTCTACCTGGGCGGCGCCGGGGCAATATTCTGGATGTGGATGGTAGCGCTGGTCGGCATGGCCACCGCCTACTCAGAAAGCACCCTGGCCCAGCTTTACAAGGTTCGCGATGCCAAGGGCCAATACCGTGGCGGTCCGGCGTTCTATATTTCCAAGGGCCTCAAGGCACCTTGGGCTGGCAGCATCTTTGCCATCTGCCTGATCATTTCCTTCGGGCTGGTGTTCAATGCGGTCCAGGCCAACTCGATTGCCGACGCCATGCAGGGCGCCTTTGGCTTGCCCAAACTGTGGGTAGGGGTCGTGATTGCCATACTCGCCGGCCTGGTGATCTTTGGCGGTTTACGCTCGATTGCCCGCTTCGCCGAACTGGTCGTCCCCTTCATGGCTACCGCTTATGTGCTGGTCGCCCTGGTGGTCCTGGTGCTGAACATCACCGAAGTGCCCGGGGTGCTGGCCACCATCATCAAAAGCGCCTTCGGGCTTGAAGAAGCGGCTGGTGGAGTCGCAGGGTCGGTAACTGCCGCCATGCTCAATGGCATCAAGCGCGGCCTGTTTTCCAATGAGGCCGGCATGGGCTCGGCTCCGAACGTTGCCGCGACCGCCACCCCGGCGCCACATCACCCCTCCTCTCAGGGATTCGTCCAGGCCATGGGGGTTTTTATCGACACCATCGTGATCTGTACCGCCACCGCTATCATGATCCTGCTGTCCGGTGCGCTGGAGCCCGGTTCAGGAGTGACAGGCACCCAACTTACCCAGCAGGCTCTGCACGAGCATATTGGCGCAGCCGGCACCTATTTCATCGCCTTTGCCATTCTGTTCTTTGCCTTTACCTCGATCGTCGCCAATTACTCCTACGCTGAGAACGCCCTGATATACCTTGGCGTGGGCAACACTCTGGGGATGACCATACTGCGACTGGGCACACTGAGCATGGTGATCTGGGGTGCCTATCAAGCGGTTACCACGGTATTCGATGCCGCCGACGCTTCGATGGGGCTGATGGCCACCATCAACCTGATTGCCATTGTGCTACTGTCTGGCACCGTGGTGAAACTGACCCAGGACTACATGGCACAGCGCAAGAATGGCGAAATACCCAAGTTCAAGGCGGCGGACTACCCCGAGCTGAAGGAAAAGATCAATACCGATATTTGGCGCTAGGGTCTGTCACACCGTTGCAACGCTGATATGACAAGCTGGCGGCAGTCTCGTTACGAACTGCCGCCATGGCCGAAACGCTACACCAGATACAGCGCCACCTTCCCGAACAGATCCAGCTTGACCGCCTCCTGGACAAAGGCGCTCGCCACCTGCGTATCAGCACGGCTCATCAGGTCGATATTCAGGGCATCATCATCCCCATTCGAGTGATCGAGCTTGGCAGCCGCTCACCCCAGGCTCCGGTCATCGGTTTTTTCGGGGGAGTGCATGGGGTCGAGCGAATCGGCACACAGGTGCTGTTGTCATGGTTGCACAGCCTGGTTCACCGCCTGGACTGGGATGATCACCTGGGACGCCAGCTTGAGCGCGTGCGTCTGGTGTTCATGCCGATGATCAACCCCGGAGGGATATGGCATCACCGACGCAGCAACCTCAATGGTGTCGACCTGATGCGCAATGCACCAATCGACGCCATGGGGCCGGTGCCCTGGCTGGTCGGCGGTCATCGCATCAGCCGGCGCCTGCCCTGGTACCGGGGCAGGCGCAACGCCCCGCTGGAGGCCGAGGCTCAGGCACTGGTCGATACCGTGCGCGAACGCCTGCTCAGCGCGCCCTTCGCCATCAGTATCGACTGCCACAGCGGCTTCGGTCGCCGTGACCGGCTCTGGTGCAGCTATGCGCGCAGTCACCGACCAATCCAGCATATTGCCGAGGTCTACGCCCTGAAGCTGTTGTTTGAGCGCACCTACCCCCACCACCACCCGTATATCATCGAGCCGCAGTCGATCAACTACACCACTCATGGCGATCTCTGGGATTATCTCTACGACGAATCACTTGAACAGCATCCGGACAACCTCTACCTGCCCTTTACCCTGGAAATGGGCTCTTGGCTCTGGGTCCGCAAGAACCCCAGGCAGATGCTCGATTATTTCGGTTACTTCAATCCGGTGATCAACCACCGCAAACGCCGGGTACTACGCCAGCACCTGCCGCTGTTCGAGTTTCTCACCCATGCTACCCAGGCCTGGCGCAACTGGCAGCCCCGCCCACAGCAACGCGACGAGTTAACCCGTCAAGCAATCGAGATGTGGTTCAACAACCGATAAAAATAAATTTGCGTGTTTGTTCCCCGGATGGCTGGCGTGTTGCCAGCTATACTTCAGTCAGGCCGGGAGATCACCAAAATGAAAAAGATCTTGGCGTTGATCGTAGTAGCAGTTGCCATGCAGGCCCATGCCGAGGAAGAGTCAGACTCGGACCTTCCCGAGTGGATGGTTGACAAGATAACCCCCGTCCACAGCCGGGTATCGCGCTGGGTCAGCAGCACATCACGCGGACTGGATGGCTTCTTTGGTACCGATGACAGCCTGCGAGTCAAAAACCAGTCCTACCTGCGTCTGAGCCAGGAATTCGAGTGGCGAGAGACCGAGGATTTCGACACCGACACCAGCCTGCGTTTCCGACTCGACCTGCCCACCACCAAAGAGCGCCTGCGTCTGGTCATTGATTCTGATCCGGAAGAAACCCAGGGCACGCTTGAGCAACAAGGCTCACAGAGCCTGCGCCAGGATCAGACCGACCGGCGCAATTCGGTCGTCGGTCTTGACCGCCTGAGCAGTCGCGACAAGACCCAGAACTGGGCCACCAAGTTCGGTGCCGGGGTCAAGCTGCGTTTTCCACTGGATCCCTATGTACGCATGACCACCGAGCGTCTGTGGGATGTAGGTGACGGCCCCTGGCAACTGGAGTCCTACAACCGCCTGTCCTGGTTCGACAGCGATGGCTATTCGGCTCGAAGCCGCTGGGACTTCGGCCGGCCACTGGATGAAGTACGCCACCTCAGATTCATCACCAACTTTCAGTGGCAGGAAGATGTCGACACTCTGGAGTTCTCAGAGACCATTGAGCTGAACCGCCGCCTGAGCAGGCGCAGCGCCATCCGCTACGCAGGTGTGATGGTCGGCAACAGCAGTTCAAACCCGCGGATCAACAACTACTACCTGCTGACTCAATATCGCCGCAGTCTGCACAAGGACATTCTGTTCATGGATGTAATACCTGAACTGCACTTCCCCCGGGACTCGAACTTCGACCCGCGCTGGGCCTTTACCCTGCGTCTGGAAATGCTGTTCACCGGCGATATTCAGGAGCCACGCGACTGACGCAGAAAGTTGACGATCCAGCGCATCATCAGCCGATCGTCGACTTCGGCGCTCAACGAGGCCTGCCCCTCACGCAGACGCGCATCGGCAATCACGCCCTTACGCCGATCCATCAGATCACGCGAGTAGGCCTTGCAGAATTCCGGGTGGCCCTGAACACTCATGAAATGTTGCTGGTACTGCACCAGGTAGTAAGGGCAAAAATCGCTGCTGGCAAGAATTTCCGCCTGCGGAGGCAAACGTACTACCTGGTCCTGATGGCTGACGATCAGATCGAGCTTATCCTGCCAGGGCTCCATCCAAGGCTTGCGCTCAACCACCTGATTGAACGACATACCCACTCCCCAACCTTTCTCCGATTGACGCACCTCGCCGCCCAGTGCCTTGGCCATGAGTTGATGGCCGAAACATACGCCCACCAGCGGCACGCCCTGCTCCCACAGTTCAACGATGAACGCCTGTAGATCCTCGATCCAGTCCAGCCCATCATTGACGCCATACTTGCTGCCGGTAGTCAGGTAGCCGTCGCATTCACCGGGTTGACCGGGCAGTTCACCATCCAGTGCGCGGTAAACCCGTATGTGCGCATCTGGCACCTGCTCCAGCAACAGAGTTCGAAACATCTCCGGATAATTGCCGTGCGCCGGCTGCAACTCGGGCATGACATCGTCACACTGCAGCAAGCCAATCTTCATTTCACAACTCTCCATTCAGAGCCTTGAGCAACAACTGCGAGTACTGCTGCGCAGTAAAGGGCACAGGGTTGGTCCCAGCCGAGGGATCGACCTCAGCCATCTGACCAACCCGCTCAAGCTGAGCGTCATCGATGCCGATCTCGGCTAACGTCATCGGAATGCCGACCGTAGCGCGCAAATCGAGCACCCAGTCCAGCACCGCGCCAAAGCCCGGCTGCGCCAGGCCCAGATAGCGCCCCAAACGCTCCATCGGCGCATTGATAACAGCGCGGTTGGCCATCAGCACATAGGGCATCAATACTGCATTGAGCAACCCATGATGGGCATCATAGAGCGCGCCAAGCGGGTGGGCCAGTGCATGCATGGCGCCGAGCCCACGCTGAAATGCCGTAGCGCCCATGCTTGAGGCGACCAGCATTTGCAAACGGGCCTCCAGATCGTTGCCCTGAGCCGTTGCCCGTGGCAGGTAGTCCTTGACCAGACGCATCCCCTCCAGCGCAATACCCTCAGCCATGGGGTGATACACCGGCGAGCAGAAGGCCTCCAGACTGTGCGACAACGCATCCATACCGGTGGCAGCGGTAATTTTGGGCGGCAGGCCAACGGTCAGTTCAGGATCCAGGATCACCAGTGCCGGCAGCATTCTGGCGTGGAAAATAATGCGTTTGACCCGAGCCTGCTCATCGGTAATCACCGAGGCGCGACCAACCTCAGAGCCTGTGCCGGCTGTCGTCGGCACCGCAACCACCGGCGCCATACCCGCCACATTGACCCGCAGATAGTTGTCACCCACATCCTCGAAATCCCATAACGGCCGACTTTGACCGACCATCAGCGCAATCGCCTTGCCGGCATCCAGCGCCGAGCCGCCACCGAAGGCGATCACTCCGTCATGGATTCCCGCCTTGAAGGCCGCAACCCCAGCATCCACATTGGCTCCGGTCGGATTGCCCTTGATTGCGGAAAACAACCCCACCTTGAGCCCCTGGTCACGGCAATACTGCAGCGCCTGCTCGACCATCGGCAGTCCGGCCAGACCAGGATCGGTGACCAGCAACGGTGCGCTCATCCCGAGCTGCTGACAAGCCGTGGGCAACTCGGCAATCCGCCCGGCGCCCACCCGGATCAAGGTCGGATAATTCCAGTTCATACGGTACTGGTCCATGATGACCTCACAACAGGGTTTTGAAATGGAAGGACTTGGGACGGGTCAGATGTTCATAGCCAATGCTCGACAACGTGCAGCCACGCCCTGAGTTCTTGACACCGGTCCAGGCCAGGGCCGGGTCCAGATAGTCACAGCGATTGAGAAACACCGTGCCGGCGTCGATACGCTCTGCCAGCGCCAGGGCGGCCGGCTCATTCTGGCTGAAGATCGCCGCGGTCAGGCCGAACTCGCTGTCGTTCATCAGGGCCAGGGCCTCATCATCATTGCTGACCCGCTGAATCCCTACGACTGGGCCAAAGGTTTCCTCAGTCATCACTCGCATGCCATGATTAACGCCGGTCAGTATCTGCGGGGCCAGATAGCAGGTTCCGGGCTTGTCCAGCTTGAAGCTGTCAGGGTCGATCAACGCACTGGCACCCTGCCCCACGGCTTCGGCCACCTGAGCACGAATGAAGGCCGCCGCCTCGGGCCGAACCACCGGCCCCAGGGTCGTTGCCGGATCATCCGAGCGGCCCAGCCGGTAAGTCTTGACCAACGCCACCGCCTGCTCGACAAAGTCATCGTACAAGTAGTCATGGACATAGATGCGCTCAATTGCGCAGCAGGACTGTCCGGAATTGAAGAACGCCCCATCCACACAGGTTTCCACTGCATGGGCCAGGTCGGCATCGGCCCGCACATAGGCCGGGTCCTTGCCGCCAAGCTCCAGGCCGGTGGCGATGAAGCGCCCGGCAGCCGCCTTCTCGACCATGGCGCCACCGGCCACCGAGCCGGTGAAGGCCACATGACGTACCGGCTCGGCCTGAATCAGCTGTTCGGTATCAGCATGGCTAAGGTGCAAAAACTGGAACACACCCTCAGGTAGCCCGGCCTCGCGAAATGCCTCGACCATACGTTCTGAGCACAGCGGGGTCTGGGCCGAATGCTTGAGCAATACTGCGTTGCCAGCCAGCAAGGCCGGCATCACCGCGTTCACTGCCGTAAGGTAGGGATAGTTCCAAGGCGCAATCACCAGCGATACCCCGAGCGGCTCGCGGCGAATGAAACGGCTAAAGCCGGGCTTGTCCGGCAGGCGGATATCGGCCAGCGCCTGCTCGGCGATATCGGCCATGTAACTGGCACGTTCGACAAAACCCCGCACTTCACCAGGCGCATAACGAATCGGCCGGCCCATCATCCAGCACAACTCCTCGGCCAGTTGCGCCTCGCGGGCGGCGAAGGCTTCAATCGCCCGGCGCCCCAACGCAACCCGCTCGGCCAGCGGCGTCTGTTTCCAGCGCTGCTGGGCATACACTGCGCTGTCCAGCACCCGCTGAATCTGCTCCTGCGTAGCCAGATCACGCTCTAGATAAAGCGAGCCGTCAATCGGCGAAAAGGTCTGCAAGCGCTTGCTCATGCGTCACCTCAGATAATTTCGAAGTAGCGATCCAGCTCCCAGTCGCTGACATGCCGGCGGTATTCACGTTCTTCCCATTCGCGGCTAGCTGCATAGTGTTCGACAAAGGCATCGCCGAACATTTCCCGCGCCGCCTGCGAGGCTTTCAAGCGCTGGGCGGCATCCCACAGCGTGCGCGGCAACGCCAGCTCGGGCGGATGGGTCATATCGTAGGCATTACCGGTCACAGCTGCGGTGGGCTCCCACTGCTGCATCACGCCATACAGCCCGGAGCCAATCGCCACCGCCAGCGCCAGATAGGGGTTGGCATCAGCGGCGCCGAGCCGGTACTCCTGGCGCTGCGACTTGTCCGAACCGGGAATCACCCGCAGAGCGGCGGTCCGGTTCTCTACCCCCCAGGTGGCATCGGTGGGAGCCCAGAATCCGGGAATCAGCCGTCGGTAGCTGTTCAGCGTCGGCGCGACCATGCACAAAAACTCCGGCATCAGGCGTTGCTGGCCAGCCAGAAAATGGCGCTGTAGCGGGCTCATGCCATGGGGCTGATCGGGGTCATAAAAAGCCGACTTGCCGGTTGCGCTGTCACGCAGCGAAACATGCATGTGCCCGCTCTGCCCGGGGTATTTGCCCGACCACTTGGCCATAAAGGTCGCCATCAGCCCATTGCGCTGGGCCAACACTTTCATGAAGGTCTTGAACAGCGCGGCCTTGTCTGCGGCGGCTTCGGCCCCGTCAACGGCAATCGCCGCCTCCAGCACGCCGGGTCCGGTTTCGGTGTGCAGGCCTTCCAGCGGAAAGTCCATGCGCTGGCCCATATCCAGAATCTGATGGTAGAGCTCGGCATGCACCGAGTTGCGCAGCATCGAGTAGCCGAACCAGTCCGGGGTAAATGGCTTCAGGTCACGAAACCCCTTGGCCCGGGCCGAGTCCGGGGTTTCATCGAACATGAAAAATTCGTATTCCAGTGCGGCAAAGGGCTCAAGGCCCAATGAGCGGCAGCGTTCAACCACCCGGCGTAGAGTCGCCCGCGGACAGATGGCCTCGGCCTGTTGATCGAATTCAGCCAGAAACAGCAGCATGCCGTCCTCGAACGGGATATCCCGACAACTGTCTGGCAAGATACGCACTGGTGCATCCGGGTAACCGGTATGCCAGCCGGTGTAGGTGGCATTGTCGTAGAGCTGGTCCTTGACGTCCCAGCCCAGTACCACATCGCAGAAGGCAAAACCCTTGTCCAGCGAGGAGAAGAACTTCTCCCGGCTCATGTATTTGCCACGCAGTACCCCGTCGTTGTCGAAAAGCCCCACCTTGACGTGGTTGAGTCCACGTTCTTCAACGATCTGCCTGGCCTGCTCCACGGTCTTGATTTCACGCGGTCTGAGCATGATAAGCCCCCGTCTTGTTGTCGTTCCGCCCTTCGCGCTCGCAGAGCGCTCCTGCCTTGAATGCCCGCTTGGCAGGAGCGGCCTGCGGCCGCGAAGGAGCTGACTCAGGCGCAGCGATACGGCGTACCGGCCTTGGCCATCAGTGCGTTGTATTTCTTGAAAATATCCACCACCCGGGCACAACGCGGGCTGGTCTTGGCGATTTCGTCCCAGAATTTCAGGGCCTCTGCCTCGACCGTGGCCCACTCTGCATCAGGAATGGTGGTCAACTGCATCTTGGTGCCTTCCACCCGCAACTGTGCCTCTCCGCCCCAATACCAGTGCTGACGGTAATAGTTGGAGCTGTCGATGCACAGCTTGAACAGGGTTTTGAGGTGCTCGGGTACTGCATTCCACTTGTCTTCGTTGGCAAAGTAGGAGCCGCACCAGGCGCCGGAGATGTTGTTAGTCAGGAAGTAGTTGGTCACATCGGCCCAACCCACCGTGTAGTCTTCGGTAATACCCGACCAGGCAATGCCATCGAGCTCACCAGTCTGCACCGCCACTTCCACATCCTCCCAGGGTACGGTGACCGGCACCACGCCGAAGCGTGACAGGAACCGCCCGGCAGTCGGGAAGGTAAAGATCCGCTTGCCCTTAAGGTCATCGAGCTTGTGAATCGGCTGCACAGTGGCGAAGTTGCACGGGTCCCAAGCTCCCGCGCCGAGCCAGGTCACGCCGCGAACCTCGCCATAAGCCTCGGCCCAGATTTCATTCAAACCGTATTGTTCGAACAGTACCGGAATGTCCAGGCTGTAGCGCGAGGCGAACGGGAAGTAGCCACCGAACACGGAAATATCCACCGGCGCGGCAATCGAGTCGTCGTCGCTTTGCACCGCATCAATGGTGCCGCGCTGCATAGCCCGGAACAGCTCGCCGGTCGGCACCAACTGATCGGCAAAATACAGCTGGATTTCCATTTCCCCGTTGGCAGCCTTGTTGAAGGCATCAATAGAAGGCTTGATCACGTGCTCGGCCAGGGCTGGCCCGGCATAGGTCTGCAATCGCCAGGTGATCTTGCGGGGTTCCTGAGCGTAAATGTGGGCGCTGCCGAGGGCAGCGGTACCCACCGCTGCGCCGCCGGTTATGGCCGCTTTCTTCAAAAACTCGCGTCTGCTGCTCATGCTGTCACCTCCAAAAAGTCGAACTCAATGTCGTCTACCGCATGGTCAGGCAGCCCGCTGGCTACCTGGTGCGTGAGGTCGTGGCATGAACAGCCAATCGATGCCTGGCCTTCGCGCAAAGCGCCGACTACTCGGCTGGCGCGCAAGTTGTTGCTATCGCCCGTAATGCCATTGCGGCAACCACAGCGCCAACTGTGGGAAGACCATCACCAGCACCAGAGCAATCACCATCACCAACACAAAGGGGGTGATGGACATATAAATGTCACGCAATGACACCTCGGGAGGCGCCATCGCTCGCATCAAGAATAAGTTATAGCCGAATGGTGGCGTCATATAGGCAATCTGACAGGTAATGGTGTACAGCACGCCGTACCAGATCAGGTCAAACCCCAAAGCGCCGACCAGCGGTATATACAGTGGGGCGACGATGACCAGCATCGCGGTATCGTCGAGAAACATGCCCATCAGGATGAACGACAGCTGCATCAGAATCAGCACCTGCCAGGCGGTCAGGTCCAGCCGCTCGATAAAGAAGTGCTCAATCGCCCGCACTGCCCCAAGCCCGTCGAACACCGCACCAAAACACAAGGCGGCAAGAATGATCCACATAAACATGCAGGTAATGGCCAGGGTCTTGCGCATGGTTTCTTCCAGCACCCGGCGGTTAAGCCGGCGCTTGACCAGCGCCGCCAGGGTGGCGGCGGTTGCGCCCACCGCCGAGCTTTCGACCAGACTGGTATAGCCCATGAGAAACAGCCCGGTCATGGAGAAGAAGATAAACAGCGGCACAAGACCGGCCGACAGCAGTCGAAACTTTTCACCCCAACTGATCTGCCGGCGCTCCTCTTCCGCCAGCACCGGCCCCAGATGCGGCTGCAACCGGCAACGAATGGCAATGTAAAGAATGAACAGTCCAGCCATGATCAGCCCGGGGAACACCCCGGCCAGCCATAGCTGCCCGACTGGCTGACGGGCGATCATGCCGTAGAGCACCAGCACCACACTCGGCGGGATCAGAATGCCCAGCGAACTACCGGCCTGGATAACCCCGGTGACCATCACCTTGTCATAGCCGCGTCGCAACAATTCGGGCAAGGCGATACTGGCGCCGATCGCCATACCTGCCACGCTCAGGCCGTTCATCGCCGAGATCGCCACCATCAAGGCAATGGTGCCGATAGCCAGACCACCATGCACCGGCCCCATCCAGACATGGAACATTCGGTACAGATCTTCAGCCAGACCCGACTCGGACAGCATATAGCCCATGTAGATAAACAGCGGCAGTGTCAGCAGCGGATACCAGCGCATCAGCTTCATTGCTGCGCTGAAGGCCATCTCTGAGCCACCGTCGCCCCACAGCCAGAAGGCAGCCACCACCGCGACAAAACCAATGGCGCCAAACACCCGTTTCCCGGTAATCAGCAGCAGCATCATGCTGCTGAACATCAGCAAGGCAATGACTTCATAACTCATTCGAGCGGTTTCCCCCAGGCTACGGCTACGTCCTTGAAGAAGGTGGAAATCGCCTGCAACAACATCAGCGCCACACCGATGGTCATGATGATCTTGATCGGCGCCATTCGCGGCGACCAGGACGAGAAGCTGGTTTCGTTGTATTCCAGCGCGTAGTACGACGAGGAAATCCCGCCGTAGAGCAGAAAGCACAGATAGACAATCAGCAGAATGATGGTGAAGGCATCGATTACTGCCCGGGTACGTGGTGACCAGCGGCTATACAGCAGGTCCATCCGAACATGGGAGCCAAGCTGCATGGAGTAGGCGCCGCCAATCAGGAAATAGCCGACCATCAGAAACTGGGCGGTTTCCATGGTCCAGAGTGCCGGAGTGAAGAAGGTCTTGCTGATCGATGAGTACAACAGCACACCAATCATGACGAATATCAGGTACATCGTGCATCGGCCAATAAACCGATTCATCGCATCCACTGCCCGCACGTACCATCGAATCGCCTTTGACATTGGCGCCTCGCCCGTTGTCGTCGTATGAATGCAATATAGACGAGGCTAAAGATATTCGAGGCATAATGAGCGCAAACTTGATTCAGGCCAGCGTAATGAACCCCGAAGACCTTTCCCTGCTAGTCACCCGCCAGATGCCCTTTGGCAAATATCAGGGCCGGCTGATCGCTGACCTGCCCGGCCATTATCTGGGCTGGTTTGCCCGTTCTGGCTTTCCCAAGGGTGAGCTTGGCCGGCTGCTGGCCCTGATGCATGAAATCGACCACAACGGCCTGAACGCCCTGCTCGAGCCGCTGCGCAAGAATGCTCGCCGCTGATCAGCGGCGACCAAAGATGTGAAAACGCGGTGCCAGTTCGGCGCTGTCGTAGGCTGCGGCCAAGGCATCATCACGGTGCCCGGCGGCCTGATCCAGCAATGCCCGCCATTGCCCCTTGAGCTTTGCACGCAGCAGATCCTGTTGCTCGGCCAGACCGGCATACAAGGCCTGCTCCTGATCATCGCGCAACATGGCTTCCTCGGCCTTGAGCACAGCAAAGTCGGTGACCACTATGGTGCCTGCCGCAGTCATGAACACCACCGCCCCCGTTGCCAATGCCCCAGGCCCACTCGGAGAAGTAGCCACTGCTGCCGCCCCACCGCTGCTGATCGCAGCACTCAGTCTGGGCGCCAGCCGGGCGGCATAGCCACTGAGAATCAGCCGTGCGCTCTGCAAGGCCGGCAGACTGGCCAGACGCGGCAACAAGGCCCGGCGGGCCAGCAGTCCAAGGCTACCAACACCAGCCACCGCCGAAGCCTGGGCGCTGATCTGCCAGCGCTGAACATCACGCTCGCCTGGGCCAAAGGCCCGGTTTATCGCCCGATCAATATCCACGCTGACCGGCTTGTCCTTGTCGCCCAGCACTACCTGCTGTTCGGCAAAGTTCGCGACCAGCCGCTGGCGCAGGGCCGTGCCCTGCTCTGCCAAACGGCGTGACAACTCCTGGGTCAAGGCCTGATCGAACTCGGCAAAGTGCTGCTGCGCGCCACTGTGTTCGAACAGATAACGGTACAGCCGCTCACTTGTGCCCGACTCGAGTTGACCGGTCACGGCCAGATACAGTCGGGTGTAGGAGCCAGGTAACGAGTAATACCAGTCCAGATAGGCCGGCACGGCCTGCTCGGCGCGGTCAAACCCCTGGGCCAGCCACAGATCGATCCAGGTCTGCATATCCTGGTCAAGCTTGCTGGCATGCTCGGCGCTCAGCGCCTCGAGTTGCTGATTGAAAGCCCGCAGGGTCTTGCCATCGAGTAGTAGTTGACGATCATCGACCAGTACCGCAAACACCTGATTGTCGGCCAGTTGAGCACTCAGGCTGCGCAGCCCCCAACTCAACAGCGCAAAAACCAGCAACACGCCGAGCAGACTGAGCAACAGCCACTGCCCGCGGCCAGACCTCAAACGTGTTGCAAAATCCAAATCAGCCATGATGCTTCTCCCGCCGGTTCAGCAGCGCATCAGAACCCACCAGCACCCGGACCCAGGCCCACAGAAAGGTCGCGGTGGTCAACAGCAACAGACTCCAGCCCAATATGGCGAGCAAGCCTCCGGTTTCGACATCACCCAAGGTGTTCTGTAGCGCCCACATCAGCGTCAGATCGAGCAGTTGATACAACCGCTCAAGCACACCAAAGAGCATCAGCACCCGCTGCTCGGTATCCAGGTTAACAGCCATAGCCCGATCCCAGGGCAACCCGATCATGTCCGGTTGTGACAGGGCCAAAGCCAGCAGCAGATAGCCCAGCATCAGTGCTACCGTGGCTACCGGCACCAACAGCCGCCGCCCCAGAGCCGCCAACGCCTGCGGTTTGACATGGGCCTGCAGGCGCTGGCGCATAAACACCGTCAGCCAGGCCAGTAACGGCATCGCCAACAGCAACACAGCCCAAAGCGCGGCTGGCAACAGGCTCAGTTTGACCAGCATCAGCAGCCCCAACCCAATGGCCAGCAGCAGATTCCAGCCGACCATCAACACGCCGCCACGCAACAGCCGGTGCCAGGGTGAGCTTTCCAGCAGGTACTGACCCAGCCAGGTCGCCCGTCGCAACCGGGAAGACTCCAGACAACCGGTGAAAATCAGCCAGGCGACCAGTCCCCACAGCGGCAGAAACAAACCACTGCGCCAAGGCTCCGGCAGCCACGTCCACAACAGCAGCACTGTGACAATCACTACATAATGGGCGGGCAAATAGCGCAAGAGCGGGCTCCGGTGGTGTGTCGGCCATGATTAATCATTATCATGGCGGCAGTTTACGATCCCGTACAGGACCCAATATGAGCAATTCCCCCGCAGAGACAGGCAGGCCCTTTTCCACCACTTGGCTGTGGCTAATGGGGGCCGCCGCTGTGGTGATTGTCCTGGCCGGCCTCAAGGCCATCAGTTCAATCGTCACCCCATTTCTGCTGGCCGCCTTTCTGGCCATCATCTGTGCACCACCGCTGACCTGGATGCAACGTCGTGGGGTACCCAGCCCGCTCTCGGTACTGATCCTGTTCTCTGTGGTAGGTCTGACCTTTTTTCTGCTGTTTCTGGCACTCAAAGATGCAGCAGAAAGTCTGGCGACCCACGCCCCGCTGTACCAAGCGCGATTCTCTGGCTGGATGAACGATCTGCGTCAACTGCTGGCCAACCGCGGGCTACCGCCGGAACTGCTGCCCCAGAGTCTGCCTCTACCAGCCACGGCCACCATCACCGGCGCTGCACGCGGTATCGCCGGCGGGCTGGGGCAATTCACCGCCAGCACCCTGCTGGTGCTGTTGGCGTTCATGTTCCTGCTGCTCGAAGAGCGGACCCTTTCTGACAAGCTCAATGCCGCCTTCCCCGATCGCCCCCGCGCCCGGGTCCGAGCCCGGCGTTTCCTGCGCTCGGTTTACCGCTACCTGCTGATCAAGACCGCCGCCAGCACCACCACCGGTCTACTGGTCGGCATTGGCCTTGCGCTGATCGGTGTGGAATTCGCTGTGCTCTGGGGGATTGTTGCCGGACTGCTGAACTTCATCCCGACCATTGGCTCAATCATCGCCGCTGTGCCGGCGGTTCTGGTTGCGCTGCTGGGGCTGGGCATTACCGAGGCCATCATAGTGCTGGGCATGTATGTGGCAATCAACACCATCATCGGCAATATCCTTGAGCCACGCCTAATGGGCCGCTCGCTGGGGCTGTCACCACTGGTGGTGCTGGTATCACTGCTGGTCTGGGGCTTTGTGTTCGGCCCAGTCGGCATGCTGCTGTCGATCCCGTTGACCATGATCGCCAAGCTTGCCCTGGACGCTTCACCACAAACTCGCTGGGCGGGCATTCTGATGAGTGATCAGGTGCGTAAACCGCGCTGAGCGCGGTGTAACGCCCTACTCGTCAGATGCCTGATCCCAGCCCGGCACCCCACGGCGAATCAAACGGGAGAAATCCGGGTCGGAGCCGGCCTGGATTGCCCGCTCGGTAATGCGTCCGCGCTGGCGCAGCTCCTCTAGGTCATAGCCTTTCTCCAGCCCATCAAGCTGCTTAATGTACTCGGGCAGGTAGCCTGTCAGCAGCAAGCGATAATCGCGTGGCAGGTGCGGCAGAATCTTGCGCGCCATGCCAAACACCAGAGTTGTGCAGTTGGGGCTGATGCTGTGGTAGAAGCGCGGTTCGGCTGCCAGCCGGTTGGCTTCGTCCACGAACGATAACAGCAAGGCCCGACCATCACGCGGGTTGAGCCCGATCCTGTAGAGATAGGCGTCCTCATCCCGCACATTGGTCCTGACCCGCACCGCATCACGCTCGTCGGTAGCAATGATGCTCAATTCGAACTGCTTGAAGAACCCGCCAATTTCGGAGAATTCCTCGCCCCGCTCACGGCGAATCTCCACGCTGAATACCACGAACTGCCCATCATCAAAACCGAAGGAGACCAGCACATGGGCAATCGCCCGGCGACCCCAGTAAGAGGTAATCATGTCTACGCTGTGCAGTCGGCTCAGATCGTATTCGCGACTCTCCCAGCGAATGTCGTAGTCCTCGGGCGTGCGCCAGTCGAAATTGCGGACATTATGCAGCGTCAGCCGGTCACCCTGTACTTCGCCGGTGGTGATGTGCGCCAGATCATCGGCCCAATCGCGCTCGCTGGAGGGTTTGAGCGTATGCCACCAAGCCAACAGCGCTGCGAACATCAGCCCATATACCAGCAGCACCAGCCAGGGACGCCCGCTCCACAGCAGCGCCATCAGGACCATCAGGGCCAGACACCAGCCAGCCATCAAGAGCAGTCGCGGCAATGTTCCCCAGGCCTGTTGAAAGTACAAAGCCAGCACCGCCCAGACGCTACTGGTCAGCAACACGGTGCTAAGTAGCAGCAACAGCAGAGTTCTCAACATTCGCCCCACGATCCCAAAAACGAAGCCGCAAACATATCAGGCTTTGCCAGCAAATTCCCTTGTGGTTCCGGTAAATAGCCAACAGCATCAACAAAGCCACCCAGGCAGCAGAAAACCGGACCAGATGGTCAAACATTGACTTAGTGGCAATATGTAAGATTTTCGCCCCAAACTGTCCCAAAAAACAAAGAAGATCGTTGCAAGATATAATCTTGGTTTTTGTTTCACCATGCTTTAGCCTCCCCGGTCCGCAAAACCGGAGTGATTCAATGTTTCAACGCGTCATGAAAACCTGCCTGGCACTGGCCGTCGCCAGCGCTTCCAGCCAAGCCCTGGCCAATGGCCTGGCCATCAACGAACAAAGCGCCAGTGGCGCCGGCACCGCCTTTGCCGGGCGCTCGTCCTCGGCGCTGGATTCAAGCACCATCTACGGCAACCCGGCCGGTCTGGCCCGGCTCAAACGCGCCGAAGTCAGCGGCGGTATCGCCATGGTCAAGGCTGATGTCGACATCTCCAACGTCAACAGCACCGCCCAGGGCAGCAACAAAGGCGACATGGTGCCACTGGCACACGTACCTTTCGGCTACTACGCCAAACCGATCAACGACGAATGGGCTTTCGGCCTCGGCGTCTATGTACCATTCGGCGTCATCAGCGACTACGAAAAGAGTTTCCAGGGCTCATCCCATGGCCTGTACAGCTCGGTCCGGGTCGTGACCATCCAGCCGACCGTCAGCTACGCCTTTAATGAGCGCGTATCTATCGGTTTTGGTCCGACCTTCAACCGTATTGACGGCAAACTGACCAATACGCTGGCTACCAGCCAGATGGGTGCGCCGTCAGACACCCTGGTCAATATCAAGGGTGACGACACCGCCATGGGCTTCAATGTCGGCATCATGGCCAGCCTCACCGACCGCACTACTGTCGGTGCAACCTACCACTCCAAGGTCAAATACCAGCTCGAAGGGCGTACCAAAATTTCCGGCTCGCCCATGGGCATGTTCGATGGCGAAATGGATGCCAAGCTGGACATCACCATGCCTGAGTCGCTCGACCTCTCCGTGACCCATCAACTGGATGATCGCTGGACGCTGTACGCTGGCGGTGTATGGACACGCTGGAGCCGCCTGGAAGGTATCGAGGCGCGCAACAGCAACCCGGTCAGCCCGCGCTTTGCCGCCATCAGCGAAGAACTGAACTGGGAAAACACCTGGTCCTTCTCAGTGGGCACGGCCTATCAACTGAACCCGCAATGGGTACTGCGCAGCGGTCTGGCCCTGGACCCATCGCCAACCAGCAACGCACACCGCAACGTGCGAATCCCGGTCGGCAACCGCAAGATCTTCACTCTGGGCGCTGGCTGGTCCCCGAACGCTGACGTCACCCTCGACCTTGCGTATGCCTACCTCTGGGAAAACACCGCCAGCGTGCATCAGAAAGCCGGCTCGGAAATCGCTCCTGGCGTCCTGCTCAAGCAGGAATACAACGCCAAGTACGACAACAGCGCCCACGGCCTGACTGCTCAATTGACCTATCGGTTCTGAGTTTCCGACAGGCAAAAAGAACCCCGCCCCGGGGTTCTTTTTGCCTAACCGCACACTATCAACTCAGCTCACCTGGCGTTCAATCTGTGGCGCCAGACAAAGCTATGGCATCCGTTCTGCGCTTTGTGTGCAGCATTCGCAACTGCGTATCGAGCCGGTCGATCACGGCCTGGGGATTGGCCCAGTAGGCGAGCGACCATAGTCGCAGTATGTTCCAACCCAGCCCCGCCAATACGCTACCGCGTACCAGTTCGCGGTCACGAGCGGTAGCGGCTCGGCGGTAGGTGTCGCCATCGCACTCAATACCTCCCAGGAAATAGTCCGGGGCATCAGGATCGACTACGCCCAGGTCGATACGGAACTGCGACACCCCGATCTGCGGTCGAATGGTCCAGCCGCGCTGACGCAGATCCTCAGCAACTGCGGCCTCCAACGCAGAAGCAAAGCCGCCAGTATCGCCAGGTATCGCTTCAGCCAGTGCGCGTAGACCGCGCTCGGCAAACTCGAGGAAATGCTTCAGATCACGCACCCCAATGGCTGCCGTGCGTGACAGATCGATCTGCTCGGCCCGCAGACTGGAGAACACCTTGAGTTCCATTCGCGCCCGGGTAATAGCCACGTTCAGCCGGCGCTCGCCACCGTTCTGATTCAGCGGTCCGAAATTCATACTGACCCGTCCGCTCTGATCCGGCCCGAAGGTGATGCTGAACAAAATCACATCGCGCTCATCACCCTGCACCGATTCGAGGTTCTTGACGAAAACCGGTTCGATCAGGTCTTCGGCAAAGAATCGGTCCAGTTGCGGATTACGCTGGCGGGCGGCATCCAGCAGGTCGAGAATCAGCATCTGCTGTTTCTGGTTGAAGGTCACCACCCCCAGGCTCTGCTGATTGCGTCCGGGGTCCATCAGCCGCTGCTCGATTTCAGCCACAATGGCCTCGGCCTCAGCGCGATTGGTCTGACTGGCACCGCGCTCATAACAGCCTTCCAGATAGTCCATGCTAACGGCAGTATCGGTAGTGACCGGCGAGGGAAAGGTCACCAGATTGCCGTCGTAATAGCGCTGGTTGGAGAAGGTAATCAGGCTCTCATGGCGCGAGCGGTAATGCCACGACAAGTTGATCACCGGCAGGTTACAACCGAGCATTTCATCCAGAATGCTTTCCAGATCCTGCTCCTCTTCCAGCTCCTCATCGACCTCGGCCTGCGCGGTACTGAAAAAAGCCGTGGGCGGCAATTGTCTGGGGTCACCAACCACAACAGTCTGCCGCCCCCGGGCTATGGCGCCGATGGCATCCCAGACGGTAATTTGCGAGGCTTCGTCGAAAATCACCAGATCAAACGGCGGCTGTTCTACCGGCAGATACTGGGCAATCGACAGCGGCGACATCAGCAGGCACGGGGTCAGTTGGGCGATAGCGTTGGGCGCCTCGCTCATCAGTTGGCGTAGCGCCTTGTGCCTGGTTTTCTTCTCCAGCTCACGGCGAATGATGCCGAACTCGGAATTGCGGGTAACATCTTCTCGCTCCGCCAGCCCGCTGCGCACCAAACTACGCACATACTCGGCAGTCAGCGCCCTGACCTGCTGATCAAGCTCGGCGAAGCGCTCAATGCGCCGCTCGTGCTCAATGCTGAGAAAGCGTCTGAGCAGCGGCGACCGGTCAATCATCCAGGCCGACCACCAGCGCGCATAGTTGACCTCAACCGCCTGCCTGAACTGATCGGCTGAGATCAGCCCCTCCTCCAGCGCCTGCATCACCGCGAGCAGCTCGACCTCTTCGACGTCGTACCAGAGATGCCGCCAGGCACACCAGGTCTGCAGCGGCGTTTTAGCCGTGCGAATGCGTTGATCTATCGCCTCCAGCTCTGCCAGGCTGTCGAGCTGTGCCCTCGCCCTCTGTGGCTCATAGGGGTCGACCTGTTGCACAAAATGTCCCAGTGCATCCTGCAGGTTGCTCATCAGCCCGACAAACTCACTCAGTTGCACGCCGGTAGCACGCTCTGGACGCAGCAGTTCATTGCCATGCACGACCAGCTTGTGCACCGCACTGCGTAAAGCAACCAGGGTATCGGCATCCCTGGCCAGTGCGGCAATCTCTTCGCGCAGGTTGCCGGCCAGCTCACGCAGGGTCTGCAACTGCCCGGCATCGGAGTCCAGCCCAGCCCAGCCCGGTACATCACCCAGCTCTCGCTTGAAGCCATTCAACTCGGCGTGCATCTGTTGCAGCCGATCCAGAATAGCCAGATCAGCGGCAATGTCCGGATTGGCGCCCTGCGCGCCCGCTTGTTGCTGCAACAACTTGCGGCACTGGCGCCGCCGCAGCAGCCGCAACGGCCACCAATCCTGAGTAGCCGACTGCCAGAGCCGGTGCACCTGTGCCAGATCGATACTCAGCACACGCTGGCGGTCATAACCACAGGACAATGACGCCCAGTCCTGTTCAAACGAGTGCAGCAGCTCCAGCGCCCGATCCAATGTCTGCAAGGTACTCGCCAAATCAGGGGCAAAAGCAAAGCGCAGGTCCTTGCCTGCGCTACTCAGCAGCGTTCCCGACAGTGACTTCAGATACTCGAGCGTAGCCAGATTCGGCGCGTCTTCACGCAGCCCCAACAGCAGCAAGATTCCCGGCAATTTCGTGCTCAGGCTACGCGTCGCTTCAGTCAAGGCGGCACCGGCCTCCAGCAGCGTTTGCTGCCAGGACATGCTCCACTCGGTTACGTCGATGATCTGCAACGGATGATCTTTCAGCTCACCAACCTCACCGGCCAGCACCTGCACCCGCTCCGCCAGATCGAGCTTGTAGAGATAACCACCCTCATCGTCTATGGCACTGTGCGGCCAACCAAAATCAATGACCGGCATCCGAGGATACCCGGCTGCCAGACTTATCGACTCACGCAACGTCAACCCCGGCTCGTGCCGGTGATGCAACGCATCGACCAACGCATTCAGCTCCTCACGCACCGCCGCCAACTGGCCGGTACGTTCCAGCCAACGGTCTTCGGTCGACTCACCACGGGCATCCCAGGCCACGCCGAGCTGGCGGATCACATCCAGCTTGCGCGCTTTGTTGGAATGCAGTTCCAGGCAAAATTCACCCAAGCCCTGCTCGCGCAAACGCCGATAAACCACATCCAGCGCTGCGGCCTTCTCCGAGACGAACAGCACCGTGCGCCCCAGCCCCAGGTTATGCACGATCATGTTGGCAATGGTCTGAGACTTGCCGGTGCCCGGTGGGCCGATCATGACGAAGTTCTTCCCCGCCGCAGTAGCCATCACCGCCGCCAGTTGCGACGAGTCGGCGCTTAGCGGGGTGAACTGGCGCTCTGGAGGCAACTGAGCGTCGAGCGTATGCGGCTCGACAAAATCAACCTGGGCATCGAACGGGTCACGCGGCGAGTCGATCAGGTGCCGAACCACGGCGTTATCCTTGAGCGAATCGGTACGATCGACCAGATCCTTCCACATCAGGTACTTGGCAAAGGAGAAGGTGCCCAGATAAGCCTCTTCGCGCACCTCAAAGCCGCTGACGTCACGTATCTCGCGGCGCACCCGGTTCAGAATCGCATCGATGTCGGTGCCGCTGTCATCCTCCGGCAGCGCGCCCTCAAGCCCCTGAATATCCAGTGCGAAGTCCTGGCGCAGCATCTCCAGCAGTGTGGTGTTGAAGCGTGGTTCATCGTCAGCCAGGCTGATCTTGATGCCCGATCGCACCGACTGACGGGTGATGGTGACTGGCAGCAGAATCAGCGGCGCTCGGAAACGTCGTGTGTCTGCTCCCGGGCGCTGCCAATACAGACAGCCGATGGCCAGGAACAGCGTATTCGAGCCTCCCTCCTGCAAGTCGTTACGGGCCTTGCGGTAAAGATCTACCAAGGCTCCGTCGAGCCACTGCTGATCAGCCTGCACATACAGCGTCTTGCGTGTCAGCGCTGCCAGCGCCACGGTCTCATCCAGCCGCTGGCCCGTTTGCCGGGCAACCTGCCTGGCATCACGCAGATCCTGCCCCGGCGCCGCCTGAATGGTAAACGCCTGCCCCTGGGCCATCAGGTCTTCCAGCTTGGCCGGCTGCGGCACCTCAAGCGCAATATTGGAGCGCGTGTTGCGCATGTTCAGCAGCGGATTGCGCAGGCTCAGGTCCAGCAGCCGGCGCTGCCATTGCCCAAGCCGGCCTGTCGGCAAGCCCTGATCCTGTTGCCATTCGACCACCTGGCCGAGCAACGCCGGATCGTCCGGCACCTCTTCCAACGCTGGCGCACTCAGCGTCTCTGCTGCATCGGGCTGGGCCGGGCGCGGCGTATCGACAAAACTCAGCGGCAGAATGCGCTGCTCGCGGGCATGAGCGATATCCAATACTCCCTCAAACAGCGCATCCGATTCGGCCAAATGCTGTTCGGCAGTTTTCAGCGCCATACCAAAGCTGGCGCGCCGGCACAGCAGCGTGCTCTCCATCACCAGCAGTTCACGCAACTGAACCCGTTTACGCAGAGCCAGCAAATCCTGGGTATAGGCATGGGGAAAACCTTCCGGGCGCAACCACACGCCAACATAGGCATGACCATGTTCCAGAATCAGCAGCGGCTTGAGCCCCATCTGCTCGAACAGCGCCGCCAGCAGCAAACTGGTATCCAGGCAGGTAGCGCGGCGGGCATCAACAATCGCCTCTGGCGTGCGCACCTTCTGCCCGGTGCGCTCAAAGCTCTTGGGCGGATAGGCATAATCCAGATTCAACGCCAGCAGCGCATTCCAGACTGCGGAAACCTGCAACCAGATACGCCGTGGATCGGCCACCTCATAGGGGTGCAGCACACCATCATGACCGCCCTCGCGTAGCAGATCCGAAGCGCTGCGCAGCAAACGCTCGATCGTCGGCGCATTGGGCATGCAAAAAGCCGCCAGCAGCTCGGGGCTGTTGCCGTAACCACCCCACTCGTTATACGCCAGCACCTCCAGAGTCAGCCGCTGCTCGGCCAACACCTCGCCAGTGCCGTCCAGCAGCCGGAACAGCAACTGCGCCTGCACACTCTCCTGCAACGTGCGCAGATATTGGCTATCCAGCTCCGTTGCACAATCGGTGATATGAAAAGTACCGCCCGCCGCCAAACGCTCAACCTGCCAGACACGCGGCAATACAACGCCCGGCTCGGTCTGCAGCTCAACCCGCAGCCCGGCGAAGCTGCGCTCGCTGTCATTGATCAACTCGATATCACGAATGACCGGCACGCCATTTTGCTGAAACGCCAGATTGACCTGTGGCGCAGCACTGACAGCCAGGCGAATTAGCGCAGGCTGTTGCAGTGCGGGAGTGAGTGCGTCGGGAGTGAGCTGATCCATCAGAGCGCGTCCTTGAGTGCGGTTATCGAGCAGGCATATGGGGTATTGTGCCGAAGCCTGGATTGGGTGTCATTGTTGGGCTGCTCAGGAGGGGTAAGGTTTAACCGTCAGTATTGGAGAGTCAGCTATGTGCAGACAGGCAGACAGCTTGTGCACCGCTGCAATCACACCACTCCAGATCATCTCGTAGAATGAACGCGCAAATTCTTAAATCATTTTGCGGCCCGGAATCGTTCGAGCTGCGCGACGCAGCCAAGCCGCAAAACCTCGTACTGGCCCGAGGTAAGAACGCCAGTTATCACTTCGTTTTCACCAGACAGAACCACGGCAAACTTGATGAGTTGAGCGCATTGGTCGAGCACGACCACACGTTGGCTCCGTACAGCCCGCCATACTGCACCTTACTTCTATTGATAAAGAAACGCTCGCAATACTGGCAGGAAGCGGTGCAATCATCGCCACTCTGATCGCAATGGTAAAGTTCCCGCCACTGTTGGTAGCGGTTCTACTCGCATGCTGGATCTTAAGCCGGCTGCCAACCGCCGAACCACTGACCATATGACGCCCACCCCCTTCAAACAGCCTTTTGACTGTTTGAAGGGGGCATAGGTTATTTTTTCTTTCGCAATCAAGCTCGACCGCCTACCAATTCAGACAGCCCCATTCAACGGCGCCTGCTGCAGCCGATTAAGCGCCAGCTTCAGAGTAGCCAGATCAAAAAGCTTCAGCTTACGTTGCGCCCAGCTCTCACCGGCTGGCCACTGGCTGACACCTTCTTGCAACGCCTGCGGCTCAGGTGCTACGTGCTCTTTCGCCAACAACCAGTCAACAGTAGACAGCAACTCAAGCCCGAACGGTGATTCAAAGCCATCAATCAGCTTGGATGTCCTTTCGAGGGCCGGTAAATAGGCGCTGGCCTCTGTCTTGAGGTACAGCTCCACAATTTCGCGTTTGGCATCATTGAACCAGATTGGGTCCAGCGGATCAGAATCACTTATGCGTTTATCGCTTTTCAAGTAGCTACCATCCAGAGCATCCAGCAAGTGGCGCAGACGGTCAGCGTAAGGGCCATAATTCTTGGCAACAAAGCGCAGATCTAGCGGCTCCAGTCCCTCTGCCTCGATGGCTCGCTCCAGGAACCAGGCAAGCTTCTGGATTTCCAACAGACTGCACTCCATACCCATCACCCAGTAGCGGCGAACAAGCTCAGCGATCAGGGCACGGGCAGGTGTCAGCTTTTCAACACCCTTGGCTTTGGTAACATTCTGGTAACGAGCTGTGGGCTCATAAATGATGATTTCCACACCCTCCAAGTCACCCAGAGCCTGCTCGATATGCGGTTTGACTTCGTGCCAGTTCAAGCCACCATTCCCAGCCCCCAAAGGCGGGATAGCAATGGAGCCAACCTCATACTCTTCGATAAACCTGCTCAGGTCCGCCAAACCATCGATGATCCACTGCATCTGTGACTTTGCCCGCCAATGCTTCTTGGTCGGGAAGTTGATGATCCAGCGCGGCCCCATGAGCTCGCCCGTTTCCGTGACGAACATACGACCAACCTGCACCTCACCCGCTTTGCAGGCTTTGGCATAAGCAGCCATGTTGTCAGGGAAGCGATCCTTGAACATCAGTGCGATCCCCTTGCCCATCACGCCTACGGTATTGACTGTGTTCACCAGCGCATCAACGTCCGCATCCAGCAGATTACCGGTGGTGTAACTGATCATGCTGTTCTCCAGAATCGAGCCTCAAAAATACCACTGAGGCCTGCAGTGGACACCCAATTGGACACCCGACCTCGCCACCTGTTCTTCTAACTCGCTCTTCACCTGTGGGGTGTTGCACACCACACCCAACAGCGCCTCGAGTGGAGCCTGCCGATAGATCAGCGCCTCTGCCTGGTAACGCTCAACCTTCTCAGGGTCGTTTGGATCCCGCTTGAAATTGCGCTGTTGCAGCAACGGCCAGTCGATGAATCGCAAGTCTGCGAGGTCATTATAGTAATTCGCCGTCTGGGTGTATGCATGGCGATCCGTGAAGACAAACGGCAAACCAAGCTCTGAGAGCCGATACAGGCTGGAGACCAGAATGACGATATCGGCACTGGGTACCTGAGCTACTCCTCCCCGCCCGGTAAGGATGTTGAGGAGCATGGGTGAAAAAGGGGTGAAATAGAAAGGGATAAAATCGTTAAGCTTCCCGCCGGGTGCCAACGGTACCGGGCGCGTGCCTCGACGGTCGATCAGCTCCTGGTTCCCAATAGTCACCCAGTCAGACGATCGAGCCTGGCTATTCACGGCGTGCAGCCCATTGGCCAAAATCCACGGCATATTGCGTCGGTGGGTGATCCGCCAGATCAACGCCTTGTCGGGGTTTAGGTTTTTATAGTTCATCAGCAAGCCTGCTACGATTCACCTTCTGGATGGGCAACCCCCTCTTTTCCCCTGCTTGAGCTGGATCGACTTTGAGCACTTCCGGCACCAGTTTAGCCTCCATTCCTCACTGAATTCTCCGATGCTACAGACGAGCGCATCCGGTGGTGAATCGCCACACGTACGCGTTGAGATTTCCATACCTCAGCACCCCTTACACAATCACCGCCACAAACTCGGCGACAACTCTCACTTCCCCTTCTTGTTCAGGCTCCAGAACCAGTGGCTGGTAATCCCGGTTCAAGGGCTTCAGTGTGATGCGATCATGCTGCCATTCTCCGTCATCACTGGCCACTTTCTCACTGGTATAGACTTTCAGTGTGTATTCGCCACCGTGTTCGGCGTCAGCGACACCCACGTGCCAAACCAACAGCTTGCGACCCTGCCGGCTGCCGGCGGGGACTGGCCTGAACAGGCAGTAACTGCCATCAGGCACCAGTGGCTCCATGGAGTGTCCCACGACCTGAGCCACGAACATGCCCTGCTCCAGTTTGTTATCATCGATGGCCACCCACTCCTCAGCATGTTCCGCCAGATCCACCAGTCCGTTCTGTTCCTGACTCCACGCCCCTGCTGCAGCTTTCAGGCCTATCAGGGGTACGCAATTAGCATAGGGCTCAAAGGCTGAGTCAGAGGGGCTGACCGTTTTGAAGGGCAGCACATTGCTTTTAACCTCACTAGGCTCAGCAGTTACCCTATCCGCCTGATCAAACCATGCATCATCGACAGCCAACTCCTTGGCCTTGGCCCTACCAACGACAGCCCGAGCTATCCGGCGCATGTGCTCCCGCATCACCGTTTTGTCGTAAAGCTCCTGGAACTGGATCTCGATGACTTCGTAGTCGGTATTCAGCAGCTCCTGACGGATCTGGCGGTCCTTGGCGGCTGTCTGGGCGTTGCCATGCAGGTGCTCACTCATGCCGTCCAGGTAAATGCAGACACCTTCAAACTGATCGTTTGGTTCGTGGAAATACACATCCGGACGGGTGGTAATGCCACCAGAAAGCGTTATCGGACGTTCCGTTTCAAATGTCGGCATACCGGCGGCTTTGAGCAGCGCCACCAATTGCTGTTCAGGGGGATTGCCCGGTTGCTGGGTCAGAGTTTCATCCGGCAAAACTGGCGCCAGCTCGTGGCTGAAACTCAGGGTATCGCCCCAGTCATTGAATGCTTCCAGTGCCGTATGGCGGTTCAGCTTGTCGTGATAGAAGGAGTTACGGAAATGCTGCAAGCAATCCACACAGGATGCCTCGCAGGCCGACGGGCACTCCTCGGCCAGTCGGCGCGCTGCGGCCACCACATCTGGCCAGTGGGCCAGCAACTGCTCCAGCAGGCCAGAACCACCCGGCATAGGGTCATACAGCAAGGCATCGACCGTTTCACTGCCCGGCTTGCCAATCACCTGTACCTGAAGGTCGGAAATCTCCATATCCAGCACATCGGCCGCACCCTGTCGCAGCGACTCCATGACGCTGTAGGCTGTTTCCTGGGAGGCACAGTCCTGCAGCACCAGTGCATCAGCGACCACCTCTGCGTAAAAAGCAATGTTCTGAATCGGCCGCCCGCATCGTTCGACGTGGTGCTCGTTAAACTTATCGAGTTCCTGCTGACTGCTCATGGCCGAGCGGCTGGCGCCGCAGACCAGGCACAAGGGATAGCCCAACAAGGCACCAGAGCGTACCTGGGATGCAGCGCCGACATTGACCAGGCGCATGTGCATGCCATGTTTGAGTTGCAGCTGAGACTTACCCCACTCGTAAAGACTGCCACCGGAATGCCGCCCCTGATCCTGGGCAAATACTGCCGTCGCCATCTGGAAGCGGTAATCTTCATCATCGGAAATATAGGAGTGGTGCGGTGCATCCACATCGCAGATAGCGACACCCGGAATTTGCGCTATCGACATCGAGCTGGCTTCGCTGCCCGCCTTGGATGTCGGGCCTGTCTCCTGAACAGATTCACTGGCGACATCCACGGCAAAGGTCAGCGGTTCTTCCGGAATCAGATGAAAATGCCGCGGCACAAACTTGTGGGCGTTGGCATAGATCAAGTTGCCGGGTACATACTCGCGCACAGCGAGTGCCGTGTTGCGACGTAGCTCCCAATCGCTGATATCGCTGCTGTGGCGCGGCGCCACATGGGTCAGAGTCACCGCACCGGTATCCAAGCCATAACCCGGCAGAAAGCCTTCGGCTGCCAGCACGCCGTAGGTATTGATATCGTCGACACCTTCAGCCTGATTGCGGTTACGGCGCGCCTCCCCTTTGAGCTTTTTCACCAGCCGTTCACAGCGGGCGCGTAGCGCCTCTTCGTCGGCATCCAGCGCACCCTTGCCTGCGGCGACCTTACGCAGCCGCTCCAGCTGGGCGAGCGCCCACTGCAAGCGCTGGAACAGGCGATCGATCACCCCTTGCAACTGAGGGGCAAAGTCGCCAATCACCCGTTCCAGCTGCTCACGGCTGACGACTTCGCTGTCGCTTGCCGGCCAGCCCTGCTGGAAGGCTTTCAATACGGCGTCAAGCAAAGCCGGTTGATGTGCCGCGATTTGCTCTGCCAGTGGCGCAACCGACAAAGGTGCCTCACGCACCATGCCTTCGGCAGTAAACAGATAAGGCCGGATCTGGCCTGGCAAACAAGCACCCAGCGCCTGCTCCAGATTCCTTGCCTGCGTGTCTGGCAAGCTGTTGGAGCGCAGCATCTGCAGCAGGGTGGTCAGCACTGTCGCGTTGACATGCTTGGCCACCATCACCGGGTTGCGCAGGTTGAAGCTGGGGGGCTCCACCAACCCTTCGAGCATTTTCAATGGCTCGTTGAAGTAGGCACGGTCATGGCTGGTCGTGCGGGCATAGGTCAGATCCAGCGCCATGCGGAACTGGCGCCCAGCCCGGCCGGCACGCTGCCAGTAGTTGGCCGGCAATGGCGGTACGTTGCGCATCAGCACCGCATCCAGCGCACCGATATTCACGCCCATTTCCAGGGTGGGTGTACACACCAGCGTATTGATGCGCTCACTTTCACCCTTGAAGGCATTCTCGATGCGCTCACGCTCGGGGCCGGGAATCTGCGCCGAGTGCTCGCGGGCGCGCAGCATGGAAAACTCCTGGTCCAGCAGCAGCAAATCGTAGTTGTCCGGGTTTTCCTCCTCGAACACCAGCTTGCCGTTACAACGCCAGGCCATACAGGTCATCCCCGGGTTGACCCGGGCATGCAGCCGACGGCAGGTCTGGCAGCGGTACATGCCGGTGGAGGGCACCAGCATCAGGTTATCCACGTGCACCTGGGTGGAGCCGTGACAGCCCGGCAGGTTCTTGCCACGGGCACCCTTGAGCTGAACCTGGGTGAGCAGCTCAAGCTCATCGCTACACAGGCGCCATACGTCGTGCAAAAACGCCTGAATCTGGTCATGCGGCACACCCCAGGCCGCGGCTGCCTGCTTGGCTGAGCTGTCGTAGTTACTGAACCACTGTTTGATACGGCCCTTGTCGTGCTGGCCATCCCGTTCGAATACCAGCGCCTCAGGCACACCGCGCATGATAGGCAGATAACCGCGCAACACCTCTTTCTCGCCATCCAGCCAGAACTTGGAAAACATACGGGTGATGGGATCGAACAGCATACGCCTGGAGCGGGCGCCATCAAGCAACGAGGCAATGCCTTCGCGCAGATCGTGCGCCGAGCACCCCAGGCTTGCGGCCCATTTCTGAATCACCGGGTGTGCCTCATCCAGCCCCCGGTAACGAATCTTCAGTCGGCCCAGCGGCTCCAGGCCAGTGCTTTGCCGTGCCCCCAACGTCAGCTCGCGCAGTAGCTGGGCACGCAGGAACCATTTGCGTTCCTCGGCGTGCGCCAGACTGGTTTCCGACTTGCTCTCCACCCGCCAGACTTCAGGAATCAAGGCGCGCGACAACTCGTCGTCGGCATCCAGGTACTGATCCAGCCACAGCACCAGATCACTGACCGACACCGCACCGGCACTCAGTTTCTTGTAGATCAACTCCCGCAGACGATAGCGGCGCGAACGGTCCTGCATCCACCCGGCCTGAAAGGCCGCATCCTGTCGATTGTCTGCAAATACCAGCAGACGCTTGCGCTCGGCCCGGTGAATCATGCTTTGCGCTAGTACATGCACGTCGGCCACACCGGTGGCACGCACCGGACGCGCCGGCTCACGGTAACTGCCGGTCACCCGGCGGCCGTGGGCGCCACAGGACACACAGCGGGTCAGGCGACCAATGTGGTCTTCTTTTTGTTGCACAAAATGCAGCGCCTTCAGCACCTTGTTACGGCCGCAGCCGACGCACTCCGGCAACTGCCGGTCGTGGGTGGTGCCGCAGTAGCGGCAGACAAACAGCACTTCGGTGCGCGAAGGCTCCTCCTCCCCATCCGAACCCACCTGGTGGTCCAACGAAACCGCACGCACCCCGCCCAGGGTAATGTCGGTTGCCCGCCAAGCGCGGTTCTTGCCTTCAGCGGAGCCGCCACCCGGTTCGCTGCCGGTGAAGTTGAAGTCTTCCAATCCGTGTTCGAAATAATGCTGCCCACAGGTGGTGCAGCTGGATAGCGGGAAGGGCTTCAACTCTGTGTCACGGCCTGCATCGTCGCTGATGGCATCTTCGGCAGACAGCCACAGCCTGGCAGGCTGACCCTGGCCTTCCTCGAAAGTCACCACAGCACCGCTGACGCCACGCACGAAGCCGTGCACCACCGGGCGCAGCAAAGGGCGGTCGCCATTTCGTGCCGCAGCGCCCAGCGCCAGCCAGATCAGAATTTCCTCTTCGGTAATCGGGCGACCCAGGGCTGCGTTCAAATCATCCAACAGACTGGCGACGGCCCGCGGCCTGCGCAGGGCTTCGGCAATCTGGTAGACCACCTCGTTGTGGCTGAGCCATTGGTTCAGCGCTTCACGCCAGTTATCGCCGGCCATGCGCATGCCGCTGGTGGTCTGGAACCAGATGCGGAAGGCCTGCAAGTCGGCAGCATCAACCTCGGCTTTGTCCAGGGTGCCAAGCATTTCCAGCACGGTTTTCAGCTGCATGGCCTGATCGCCATTGAACGGCGCACTCACGCTGCGCGGCTCGCCCCAGATGTCCTCTTCGTAGGCCTCTCCAATCAGCTCGACATTTCGGCCATCAATGCCAAAAAAGCGGCTGGCAAACTCGCGACCGGCCTCGATGCCGCGACGCGGATCGGCAATGGTGGCCGAGGTGGCGATGCAGGTGGTGCTGTTTTCATCCTTGCCGCAATAGGCGCGCAGTCGGCGGATCAGGCAGGCGGTTTCGGCACCACCGGCGCCGGTAAAGGTGTGCGCCTCGTCGAATACCATAAACTCCAGACGGGCGTTATCGAACAGTTCCAGGTCCTGCTGCCGGGTCAGCAGCAGTTCCAGCTGTTTGACGTTGGTCAGCAGAATGCGCGGCTGCTGGCCGTTGGTGCGCATGGCTTCGCGGCTTACCCGCTCCTCCGCGGGATGCAGGGCGACGTCGATCTTCTGCTGCTGCATCTGCTGCAACTTGCTGCGGTAATCCACCACCGTGCTGCCAGGATCGAGTCGCACACCATTCACGTCCGCTTCGGTACGCGGGGTCTTGCCCACATACATGCCAAAGGTAACGCCTGTGCCTACCAGCAGCTCGCGCATGCGTTGAAGCTGGTCTTCGGCCAGGGCGTTCATTGGGTAGACGATCACCGCCGTCACCCCCGCCTCGGCGCCGTCATCACGCAATTGCAGGCAACGGCTGATAATCGGCAACAAGAAGGACTCCGTCTTACCCGAGCCGGTACCGGTGGCCACCAGCGTGGTACGGCCATCCTTGATGGAACGGAAGGCTTTCTCCTGGTGCAAGTAGGCACCAGGGTATGGGGATAGCTGGCGAATATGCGGATGCAACACCCCTTCCTTGACCAGTTGCTCCAGGCTGGCACCCTTCATAAAGGTGCGAGACAGCGAGATAAACGGCCCCTTCAGCAGCGGCGTATTGCGGGTGTGCTCCAGGTTGAGCAGGTCGCGCATCTGCCGATACAGCCCCTCATCGGCAAAGGCATAGGTGCTGAGCTGGTAGCGCAGAAAGTCGCTGACTACGTCTTCGGTATAGGTAATGGGGTTCAGCATCAGAACAGTGCTCCCTGCGGTGATTCTGTTTTATAGACAGCCGTCGTTTCACCAACGCCCTCGGCCGGTTCTGGTTCGGGCAGCGGCACAATGCGCCTGATCAGCGCGGCATGGGCGGCGCATTCCTGCCATGAGCGCTCCACATCCTCATTGAGTTGCCAGTCATAGAAGCGCGGGCCGAGGCGCGAGGCCACCGGTTGATATTCCTGAGCACGCTCATCGTGACCTAGGCCGTAATCAGCCAGCCGCAACTGCTCCGGTATCATCCAGCCTTCGCCGTTATTCTGGGCGAGAAAGGCGTCGAGACCTTTCTCCTGCAGGTCGTGGAAGGCGATCAGTGACAGGACGGTGTGACGCAGTTCGGGGGGCAACCCTTTGCCCAGACGCCAAAAGCCTTTTGGATTAAGCCCTTTCGCAGCATCCCCAGAAAGCTGATCTGCTGGGCGATCACAATCCTTCAGAATATGACAAGCCCCTTCCCAGTCCAGACCAGCGATTGCAAATAGCGCAGCGTCAATAATAACCCTCAGCCTTGTGCGCTCATGCGCTGAAACAGCAGCCCTAACGTCAGTGCGTTCGAGTAGTTCCAGTACGGGGGAAT
Organism: Pseudomonas jilinensis; assembly: GCF_003586265.1. Lineage (NCBI taxonomy): Bacteria > Pseudomonadati > Pseudomonadota > Gammaproteobacteria > Pseudomonadales > Pseudomonadaceae > Pseudomonas > Pseudomonas jilinensis. The sequence continues at coordinate 130,364 of NZ_QJSA01000006.1, forward strand.
AAATTGGATTACCTGCTGATATCAGACTGAAAGCTGCCTCTACAAGCGGCTTCGGAACATTTTGTAGCGGAGGTAGTGGTGACTCTTCTGCAATAAAATAGTTGATCGTCAAACCGCCCAGCCTGTTGCGTATTGCAAAATCGAAGACAAAAGAATCCAGACACGCAACAAGTGCGATTCCAGCTGCCTCCCCTTTATCTGGGATCAATAGCGGGACCTTGTTACCGCAAGGAAAATCCCACACAGCAGATGAAATCATCGTTCTTGAGTTAGTGGCAGAACCAACGTCCATATAGCAGGGTTTCAGGCCACGAGCAGTTTTCGGATTTCCGTTCTTGTCAGTAGCGCTGACGTAGTCTGCGAAGCTCATCAAATACTGCGGCTCAATTACCTTCTCTTCGAACGGAATATCCCGCCATACGGCCGAGCGGCCTTTGCCACTCACCCACCCCTTCTCACTGAAATCAAACTGCCCAATCATCCGCCCTTCATAGAGCGGCAACGCCACATCCTCAATCTCCTCCACCCGCATCGCCTGCTGCCCATCCCGCGACAGCACCAGCCCTGGCTCGCGATCCAGAATATGCTGCGGGCCGTGGTAATCCTGCCAGGGACCTTTCAGCCAGTGGCCGTATTCGTCGGGGCGGTAGCCCTTTTCCTCCCATTTGGGCCGCGGCGGGAACAGCTTGGAGTCGTTGGTCATGTGGAATTCGGTGGCGTATTTGATGCCCCAGCCCTTGTCACTCTGGTCGCCCAGCAGTACGCCGTTGGCGTAGATCTTTTGCAGCACGCGCAGATCCTGCTCACTGCGGATCTCCAGAATGGCCTTGGAGTAGGGCGAAAACTCCTCCACCCGCGCCCGCGGGTAGGCCAATACATGGCGCTCGGCTTGTTCCCAGTCGTCCACATTGCGATGCATAAAGGCGGCGCGGATAGCCGTGGTTACCCCACCCTTCTGCACAATCAGCGGGCAGAATTTGAAGCGCGAGTCGATATCAAAAACCTTCTCGCGGTTCTCGAAACCAAACAGCCACTGCCAGTCGCACTGCCCCAGGAACAGCTCGCGCAGGTCGGTGGTGCCCTTGTCGGTGTAGATACCACTGGGCACGATCATGCCCAGCCGCCCCTGAGTACGAAGCAGTGCGTGACTCAGCTCCAGAAACAGCTTGTAGGTGTTCAGGTCGGCCGAACCCTGATGCAGGAAGGGGTGCGCCGTATCGGCAAAGCCCTTGTGCTTTTTGCGCTGCTGCAGCCATTTTTTGTGTACGGCAGCGGAGGCCTCGAAACTGTTCTTGCCGCGCCCGCCCAGATTCAGGTCGTGTTTCTTTTTGCCATCCTTGTCTTCGGTAACGCGATCGCCAAAGGGCTTGCCGACATATTTCGCCCAGTTGGACATTCCTTTGAGATTGGCGTTGTAGGCAATCCAGTCGTGCTCCAGTTGCGGCCAGGCGCTGAAGTAGCCCAACTGCTTGGCCAGCGCATCCTGCTTGCCGTAGGCGCGGTACAGCGGGTCGTGGTTGGAGAAAAATTCCTTGGAGTTGGGCTTCTGGATTTCCCATGGCGGGTTGCCCAGCAGCGCATCAAAACCGTCCTGGCTGGCGGTGAATACATCCGGGAACTCCAGTTCCCAGTGGAAGAAGCGCTGCCGGCGCGCCACCTCGGCGGCAATGGCCAGTGCCTGCTCATCAGGGTTGGCAAACTCGCGTGGCAAGGGCGCCAGCTCGATCTGCTCACCCGGCCAGAACCACAGCGCGCACCACAGATCCATACGCGCTTTCAGGGCATGGTAATGCGGGTTGTTCAGCACCTCCTGCTGGTATATCTCGGCGCGCTTTTCGCTTTCATGCACCGGCAGGCGATGCAGTTTGCGGAACACCTTGAGTAGCTCGTCGTGCACATTGGCCGCGTCCAGCCCGCCTTCCAGGGTCAGCTGACCGCTGAGCAGCGCCTGCAATTGTTCAGGCACGGCTTTGGCTCGCGCCTTGATCGCATCGGTAAAGACGTCGCCCTTGCGCTTGCTTTTGGCGTCCTCGTACCAGTGGTTGATCAGGTTGTCCGGCTTGTTCTTCTGGTAGTCCTTATCACCGCCCTCGCGCTGCCAGGCCATGGCCGGGTAATCGCGGTACGTGTCGAACCAGGTACCGACCAGGGCGTTGCCGACCTTGAGCTTGTGGTCGAGGAAACCAAAGGGCAGATCCCGATCCATGGTTTCCACCCACAGCGCCATGCGCCCCAGTTCCACCGCCAGTGGATCAAGATCCACGCCGTACAGGCAGTTTTCCACGATGTGGCGCTTGAGCTGGGCGCGCAGAGCTTCTTCAAAACCATCATCCTTGGGGTTGAGCTTGGTCAGCTCGTCGCTGAGCAGTTCAGCCAGCTTACCGTCGGCCATGCGCGGCACACCGCCGTCTTCGCTGCGCTCGATCAGTTTGTGATGAAACAGCGACTGGGTGAGCGCTTCGGTGAGGTAGCGCAGGGCGCCAGCAAGGAAGGAGCCGGAACCCATGGCCGGATCGCACACTTTCAGGGCCAGTATCTGTTCCGGGGTTTTCGGTGCCCACTCCACCACGCTGTCCAGGCCGGTGCGCGGGTCGGTCTCGGTTTGCACGGCGTCATAGGCCAGCGGCTGCAGGGTACGGCGCACGGTGGGTGCGGCCAGTTGCGGACGGGTATAGAAGGTGCCCGCGCCCTTGCGGGTGCCACCCCAGCGCACCAGAAAAAACTGGCCGGGCGCCACAATGCGGGCGCAGAGCTGCTTGGCGGCCTTTTCCAGCGCCTGCTGGGCTTCGTCGGCAGCGGTATTGGCTTTGCGGCCACGGGGCTTTTTCACCAGCCCGGCAATCTGCGCGGCATGCTGAAGCCAGGTGTTGGCGCGCAGCAGATGATCTTCGCTGAGGGTCAGCTCTTCGCTGTCGTCACTGGTGTTGGTGTCTTCCTCTGAGTCGTCTTCGACGGCGTCCGCCTCGTCATCGCTGCTGTCATCGAGGTCAGCGGATTCTTCGACGCCCTCATCCGCCTCCTCCTCACTGTCGTCACCGGTGGAGTCTTTTTTCTTCAGCGCCTCAAACAGCTGCTTGATCGCCTTGTCATCCATGGCTTCCAACTGCGACAGGGTCAGCGCCGGCTGGTTGCCCACCGCCAGGAAGATGACCGGGTCATTGTCGGCTGCTTGCTTCAATTCAAAATCAAGCAGGCCTTCATAGAGAATGCCGATGTATTCGGAGGACAGGGTGGAGAAATCCACCGGCGCATCCACCCAGCGGCTGCTGCGGCCCTGCCGCACTTTCATCTTGGTGCGGGTCAGCAGGCGCAGCAGCTTGTGTACCTGCAGGTCGCTGACCAGATTCTGGCTACTTTCCAGCAGCGCCAGCGCGCGCGAAATGCCGTCGTCACTGGCAGGGTTGCCCGGCTCAAACAGCGCGCCACCGTATTGCGGGACACTAAGGCGTTCATGGGCCGAGCCTTCGTGGATCAGATTGAACAAGCCAATCAGGCGCGGCCAAGCACTACGGCCCTGACTCAAGCGCTCGTTGCCGCGGCCACCGGCACGCCGATCCAACTGATGACGCAGCCCTTCCAGGCTGTAGGCCTGCTGATAGATGGGGTTGTCGACCGGCATCAGCCCACGGGCTTCGGCGAACAGGGTAATAATGCAGCGCATGATGATGCGCGAGCCGGCGACGTACAGATCCTTGTAGTCGTGGGCCTGCCCCTGCTGCTGAGCCTGCTCGATAGCGACGTGGGAGGCGGTAATCAGCTCCTCGACGCCCTGACGAACACGCTCGCCCAGCACATTGGACAGTTCCGCCTGGCCCTTGCGTGAGGCGCTGATGGCCTGCAACAAGCGGTTCTGACCTTGCTCTGCCAGCAGGGTGCTGCGGTTGAGCAGCGTGCGCCAGATCAGCGTTTGCGCTGCCGGCTGGCCCTCACTGAACCACAGTTCGATATCCCATTCACACCAGGCCTCGTAATCGGCACCGGCGTGCACCAACCGCCACTGCCGGCCATTGGTGACCAGTGCCAATGCCTGCCCGGTACGGCGCAGCCATTCCACCACCCGGCCAAGCAACTGTTTTGAACGCCCGACACCCAGGCGGCTGGCAAATTGCCGTGAACCGCTATCGTCGGGGGTAAACACGGCCAGGGTTTCGCCGTTTGGCCCCAGCCACAGGCGGCGGGGTTTGATCTGAACACCAGTGAAGCTGCGTACCGCCCAGCGGCTGTCGACAGCCTGGGCTTTTTGCCACTCTTCGGCAGGCAGACCAGAAAGATCCTGCAGGATGTAATCCAGCAGGTTGCCCAGACTCTCGCTGCTGCCATCAAAGGCCGTGAGGGCGCGGCGAAGCTTTTCAGCCTGGTAATCGGACATGGCCGCGGCTGATTCAGGAAAGAACTCATCCAGCTTGGCTGGGGATATCAACAGGCCACCGTGCCGGAGCTGTGCCCATCCTTCTGCATGCAGGCTCATGCCCCCACCTCCGGAAAACGAATTTCAATGGTGACCGGGAATACCTGGGCTTCGCCACGCAGGGCAAAGCGACGCGGCAGCACCTGTTCAAGAATGCGGGTTTTCTCCTGACTCAAGCGCTCCTGCAGATCACCAAACTGGTTCTGACGTCGTTTAAGCTCATCCTCCAGATCCCGCAGGCGCTTTTCAGCCAGGGCGTCGGCATCGTCGAGCAGGCTGTATTGAATGTGAGTGGCACGTTGGGCTTCAATTTCGCGCTTGAGCTTGTCGATACTCTGCACTTTCTGCAGGGCTGCGACTTCACGGATGCGCTGCTCGAAGGCCTCTTTTTCATGGGCTTTGGCCTGGTCATAGGCAGACTTCAGCTGGGTGCGCAGAGTCTGAGTCAGCTCGCGGCGATAGCTAACCAGCAAGGTTCTAATGTCGTCTTCGATGTCATCCCAAAGATCACGGGCAGCGGCCATATCAGCGGCACTTTGCTGGCCCAGCTGGCCGCAGTGCGGCCCGTTGTAGGGTAACGGCTGCCCCAGTGCACTGTTTTGCACCGGCAGTGCGAGGGTGCGCGTCCAGTGGTGAAAGGTTTCACGCAGATCGTTGACGGCCATTTCTTCAACCGTGAACAGCACCAGAGCCTGAGCGCCGGCGGGGACTTCGCCCCGGCTCACCAGCCAGCGGCTGGGCGGCTGAAAGTCAGCCTGGCCACCGGGGAAGCGCAGACGCGCAAAGGCATTGAGCGACTGACGCAGCAACGGATGCCCCAGATGCAGCAGCACCGTGTCTGGCGAGGGGCGAAATACCGGCCGGCCATTGATGTTGTGAATGAAAAAGCGGTTATCAAACACCAGCCAGGGCATAGCGCCACTGACGCCCTTTTGTGAGGGCAACCGCAGACTGTCATCGACGATGGCCTGCCAGCGGCTGGGCAGTGGTGTGCGCAGCCGCATACGGCCCAGTGCATCCGGCCCATCCAGCACATCACGGGTAGCCCCAAGACCCATGGCAATACCCAACGTTGCCTTGAGGGTGTCGGGGCTTAAATCCAGGTCATCCAGCAGCTGCTGAAGGCGCTGTTTTTCCTCTTCGCCGCGCTCTTCGGTGTGAACCTTGGCATCTTCCGTTGCGTTGCGCCGGCTGTTGATCTGCAGATCCAGATCACCCAGCACATCCTGATCTTCATTCATCTCCATCATGCGGCGCTGGAAGGCGGCATCAAAGAGTTCACCAACTGACCCCAGATCCTCGCGGATATCGTTGACCTTGCCGAGTACGCGGGCAACAAACTGCAGATCGCTGTCGTCTTCGCTGGTGAAGTGAAAAATCGTTACATCCCTGGACTGGCCGTGACGATCGATACGGCCATTGCGCTGTTCAAGGCGTGATGGATTCCAGGGGATTTCGTAGTGCATCAGCAGCCGGGCGGTGTGCTGCAGATTGAGGCCTTCAGAGGCTGCATCGGTAGCCACCAGAATACGTACCGGAGAGTCCGGGTCGTTAAAGGCGCGCTTGACGGCCTCGCGCTCATCCTCATGCATGCCACCGTAGAGCTGACAGATACTGCCGGGCTCGGTGCTGTATTCGGCATTCAGGCGATTGGCCAGATAATCGAGAGTGGTTTTGTACTCGGTAAAGATGATCAGACGCTCATCACCTTTCCACTGGTCGGCATTACGCAGTTCCTTGCCAATCAGTTCACGCAAACGCTCGAAGCGTGCATCCGATTTCGGCCTGGCCTTGATAACAGGCTGCTTATCCAGCCCCAGTGACGTGAGCGCATTATCGATCGCCTCAATTTCTGGCTGCAGCAGCTCGACATAGGGATGCATCCAGGCGCCGACCACCTGAGCGGCATGTCGGCTGCGGCTCTCGCGCTCCTGATCATCGTCGATGTCTTCTTCACTGGCGCGGCGAGCCGCTGCCACTTCGGCGGCCTGCAGTGCTTCCTTGGCGGCCAGACCTTCCTTGAAGCGCAGCCAGCTGTCGGCGAAGGCCACCGGACACGACAGCAAGCGCTTGCGAAGTATCTCAATGGCAAAATTGAGCACCATGCGTGCCTCGGGCGCAGTGCGGATGATGCCTTTCAGCTGCGTACAGAACTTGCGAACGGCAACCGCCAACTCCTGTTCCGGCTTGAACATATAAAGCGGCAGCGGTTCAAGATAACGCTTGGCAAATCGAGGCGCGCGGCCTGCCTGACGATCCTGATCGTTGATTTCACTTTTCAGTCGGCGGATCAGCACATCGCCGATCATTTTGCGTTCTTTGTCTGTGAAGTCAGGGGTTTGAGTGAAGCGCACCGGGTCCAACTGCTCGAGCAGGCCGGAGAAGCAACGGGTATGTCCGTTATGCGGAGTCGCAGTGAGGAACAGCCGGTGCTCGAAATACGGCGTCAGCACCCGCAGCATCTTGGCCAAGTCGCTGTCTTCACCAAAGTTGGACGGCATCAGGTTGTGCGCTTCATCGACAATCAGCAAATCCCAGGGCAGCTGCGCCCCACCCCGCTGCTTGATGGACTCGCAGTTGGCAATGAACTGTTCCAGCACATCCGGCTGACGCAGATAGTGATAGGACGTGATGATCCGCGGCAGTGCCCGCCAGGGGTTGGCGTCCAGCCCCATTTCCTTTTGCAGCTTGTGAGTGGCAGCCTTGTCGACAATGTCGAAGCCCAGGGAGAACTTCTCTTCCATCTCCTGCTGCCACTGGGTGCGCAGCGATGCCGGGGTAATGATCAGCACCCGCCGAATGCGACGCTTACGAATCAGCTCGGCGAGGATCAACCCAGCTTCGATAGTTTTACCCAAACCCACGTCATCGGCCAACAACAGCGATACACGCGGCATGCGCATGGCCCTGGCCAGCGGCACCAGCTGAAAATCATCAACACTCACGGCACCGTATACAGGAGCAGTCGGTACCGGTTCGGAGCGCTCAGCCGGATTGCTGGCTGACAGAAACGGCGTCAAGGCACTCCAGCGAGCTGCCCGCTGCAGGGCCAGAAACTCGTCCTGCTGCATCGGCGCTTCGCGGTCTAGTCTGGGTAATGCGTTGGGTTCCAGCACCACCGGCGAGCGCTCTCGCTCCCACAATAGGGATTCCTCGGAATCACCGTCGGCATCGCTGAACTCGATGGTGACCAGATGCAGCAAAGCTGAGCTTTTGCTGTCGTTAAACGGCTCGACGGCGGAGATAACGCCACGACGGTTGCGAACGGTGGCGAGCATGCCAACACGAGGAATAGTCGTATGCCCCCCCAAGTCCTTGGATGTTACTTCTTGCATTTACTGCTCCATTCTTTGGCTAGCGCAATTCCCGCCTACGCTCTACGGGGTAGCAACCAATACAACTCGATGTTTCGCACGAGATTACGGAAGCGCTTTCTTTCCATCTTCAGCTTCAGCTTCAGAGGTATTGAGCATTCATACTTGGATATTGAGTGGCGCCAACCGGAAGGTCAAGGTAGGTAACTTCCACACGGCCGCCTCAAACCTGCGCTCCTGCGCGCGCAGACACCCCGGAGAGGCAAATAAAACTAGTAGATACTGTCACCCAGCATGTTGCTGTGCAAATAACGATCAGCTGCACGAGGCCGCCAAGTCAGACGTCCAGCTTTCAGACATGTAGGGGTATTTGTAGGGGTATAAATCAATAAAGGAAAAACCATCAGCCATAAAAAAATCCAGTCACCGCTAAGTGACTGGATTTTTTCTGAAGTTGGTCGGGACGGAGTGATTCGAACACTCGACCCCTTGCACCCCATGCCGGAGGTCGACCTTATAAAGCATTGATTTTATTAGGATAAATTTGAGCGCTCGCTGCAGCTACTGCTCTACTTTATACAACGGTTTTCAACGATTTCCCGCAAAAGTCCCTGAGCAGATCGGCACCGCCCCAAAAGCCCACTGGCGCTGTTTTCTGTCCAACGACGGCGCTCCCACTCAGCCCCGGCTTACTCAACAAAGCTTCGAAAGCTCGCCCGGTAATCTGCGGATTCCACGGTCATCTGGCCACCCATTCCATGAGCATCTGACCACCGATTCCACGGTGATCCGGCCACCCATTCCACGCGCATCCGGCCACTGATTCCACGGCCATCCGGCCACCCAACCGGGTAGGCAGCTACGCAGGATTTCTTCACTACCATCGACCTCTTTTTCGAAGCAGAGAGGTTGTCGTGGAGCGTTTATCCATGCGTAAGATTCGCGAAGTACTACGTCTCAAGTTCGAGGTCGGACTATCGGCTCGCCAGATTGCGGTCAGCGTGCAGGTCGGTCGTGTCACCGTCGGCGACTACCTCAATCGTTTTGCCGCCAGCGGCCTCACCTGGCCCTGTTCGTTGTCCGATGCCGAGTTGGAGCAGCAACTGTTCCCGCCGGCCCCGACGGTTGCCAGTGAGAAGCGGCCTTTACCCGATTGGGCATGGGTGCATGCCGAACTGCGCCGCCCCGGCGTAACCCTGGCGCTGCTCTGGCAGGAGTACCGCCTGAGCCAGCCGCAGGGCTTTCAGTACAGCTGGTTCTGCGAGCACTACCGGGCCTGGCAGGGCAAGCTGGACGTGGTGATGCGTCAGGAACATCGCGTCGGCGAGAAGCTGTTCGTCGATTACGCCGGGCAGACGGTGCCGGTGATCGACCGCCACAGCGGCGAGATCCGCCAGGCGCAGGTGTTCGTTGCGGTACTTGGTGCATCCAGCTACACCTTCGCCGAAGCCACCTGGTCGCAGCAGCTGCCGGACTGGCTGGGCTCACATGCCCGCTGCTTCGCCTTCCTCGGTGGCGTGCCGGAGATCGTGGTGCCGGACAACCTGCGAAGCGCGGTGAGTAAGAGCCATCGCTACGAGCCGGACATCAACCCGAGCTACCGCGATCTGGCCGAGCATTATGGCGTGGCGGTGGTGCCGGCGCGGGCGCGTAAGCCGCGCGACAAGGCCAAGGCCGAAGTCGGCGTGCAGGTGGTCGAGCGCTGGATCCTCGCCGCCCTGCGCAACCGCCAGTTCTTCTCCCTGGATGAACTCAACAGCGCTATCGCCGGGTTGCTGGAGCGGCTCAACCGACGACCGTTTCGCAAGCTGCCGGGCTCCCGGCAGTCGGCCTTCGAAGCTCTGGATCGTCCGGCGCTGCGCCCCCTGCCGGAGCAACCCTACGTCTACGCCGAGTGGAAGAAGGCGCGGGTGCACATCGACTACCACGTCGAGGTCGATGGGCATTACTACTCGGTGCCGTATCAACTGGTGAAGAAGCAGCTGGAGGTACGGCTGACGGCGCGCACCGTCGAGTTTTTCCACGCCAATCAGCGGGTGGCCAGCCACCTGCGCTCACCGCACAAGGGCCGGCACAGCACACAGGCCGAGCACATGCCCAAGAGCCATCGCGAGCACGCCGAGTGGACGCCACAACGGCTGATCCGCTGGGCTGAGCAGACCGGGCCGAACACGGCCAGCGTGATCAGCCACATCCTCGAACGGCGCATCCATCCGCAGCAGGGTTACCGGGCCTGCCTGGGCATCCTGCGCCTGGGCAAGACCCATGGCGAAGTGCGTCTGGAGCTGGCCTGCCGACGCGCCCTCAGCCTCGGTGCGTGCAGCTACAAGAGCCTCGAATCGATCCTGCGCCAGGGTTTGGAAAACCTGCCGCTGGCTCAAGCCAACCTGCCCCTGCTGCCGGACGACCACGCCAACCTGCGCGGCCCCGGCTACTACCACTGACCCCAAGGAATCCCATCATGCTGCCCCATCCGACCCTGGACAAGCTGCAAACCCTGCGCCTGCACGGCATGCTCAAGGCGCTGAACGAACAACTGAAAACCCCGGACATCGACAGCCTGAGCTTCGAGGAACGCCTCGGCCTGCTGGTCGACCGCGAACTGACCGAACGCGACGACAAGCGCCTGAGCAGCCGCCTGCGTCAGGCCAGGTTACGCCACAACGCCTGCCTCGAAGACATCGACTACCGCAGCCCGCGCGGGCTGGATAAGGCGCTGATCCTGCAACTGAGCGGCGGCCAGTGGCTACGCGACGGCCTCAACCTGATCATCAGCGGCCCCACCGGCGTGGGCAAAACCTGGCTGGCCTGCGCCCTGGCCCACCAGGCCTGCCGAGAGGGCTACAGCGTGCGTTACCTGCGCTTGCCGCGCCTACTGGAGGAGTTGGGCCTGGCTCACGGCGACGGGCGCTTCGCCAAGCTGATGAGCAGCTACGCCAAGACCGACCTGCTGATCCTCGATGACTGGGGTCTGGCCCCGTTCACCGCCGAACAGCGTCGCGACATGCTGGAGCTACTGGATGATCGCTACGGCCAGCGCTCGACCCTGGTCACCAGCCAGATGCCGGTGGACAACTGGCACGAACTGATCGGCGATCCGACCCTGGCCGACGCCATCCTCGACCGCCTGGTGCACAACGCTTATCGGATCAATCTGAAGGGGGAATCGATGCGCAAACAGACGAAGAAATTGACGACACCGAGCGCCTCAGACTAACAATGCAACCCCTGCGTCGCTGCGCTCCGACTGCCCGGCCGGATGGCCGTGGAACAGGTGGCCAGATGGCCGTGGAATGCCTGGCCAGATGAGCGTGGACTGGGTGGCCGGATGGCGTGGAATCCGCAGTAATCGGTCGGCTTAAGGTGAACGTGCCGATCTAGATCCCCGTTCAGAATGAACAGACGCGGCCCCTCCCTGAACTGAAACACCCGGTACAGGTGGAACTGCTCGCAGACCTCCCTGGAGAACTCCAGCTCGTTGTGGCTAACCAGAAATGATGATCCCAAGCCGCCGTTTGTGGTTTTCACCTCGATGAAGCGGTGACGCTCATCGTCTTCAAACGACAAGATATCGAACCCGGCCCCGTCACCCTGGGAGTCCGATACCCAGTCCAATCGTTGGAACAGCTCCGGGCGCCCTGACTCATTAAGGCGCTGTTGTTCGAACTCAATGACCCATTGCTCACCTGCCCTACCCAGCTTCCGATTGGCCTCATCACGCGCGGCGTAATCAAGTTTACGGGGCATCCGGTTTGGCACCTTGCTCGGAGCGCGAACAAGTGCCTCGCGCTTCGGGGCCTCGACAAGGGCTGCGAGGTAGGTCCTTTCACCGGGGAGCTTCACCTCCTCCAATGCATCAACGATGGTAGCGACCGCCTGCTGATTTTTGAGGACATAGGCCTGCACGGACTTGCGCAGCAGAAGCTGGCTATTACCGCGGGGCTTGTATCCGTTGATGTATGGCAGCCCCAGCGCGTCTAGAACGGCGCTGATGTTTTGATGCTTTAGCTCGACAGAAGACTTGCTGCGACCATTGAGTAATCGGCGCAGAGCTTGGTTGTGCTCGGACTTGTTGTAGCTCTGCCCGTCCGCTTCTGCGCGCAGCATCTCAAAGTAGTCGCGCACAGTGGCTTCGACTTCAGCTTCAGACCAGTCCTCGCCGGTTCGGATGATGGTGAAGCCAAGACTGGAGAGCAGCGGAACGACAGTCGCTTCCCCACCGGAAAAACTGTCAGCAGTCAGAGGGCCCTTGTCGGGAAACTGTTTACCGTAGGCGACACCGGCAATGGCTTTGGAATCGCAGTCGACACCAGTTTTCGGATCGCGCACCAGAAAATCTCTGGACTTACCAAAGCCATAGCGTTCAAGAAATTTTGTGCGGCCCAGCTGAACAAATTCGTCGATAGCAGCCTGCACCGCAGAAGGGCTTCGAAGCAGAGAGAGCTGTGACATAACCAGCAAGTCCTTATGTGGCAGAGGTAAGCCCCTCAAGGAGCTTATCGCGTTCAGATGGAGGGACAACCAAGCTTGGCCGTGAGGCTGCAGACCGCACGCGGTCACCTAACGTTAGCTAGTTGTTCTTTTAAACCAACCGAGTCCCAATCAGAGCCCCATCGATTGCATCATCTCACTTTCACTAACCGCCTCTGGTGTCACTACCGCGTCTTTAAGCATCAGCTTTCCGCGCAATAAGCGGTCAAGGTGTACATCGAAGGAATCAAACTGGGGGTGAGTAACGGCAGGCAGATGGATGAACACAGGCTTGGTTTGGCCGATCCGGTAAACCCGATCGGACGCTTGCGCTTCTTTAGCCGGGTTCCAATGACGCTCTAAATGCACCACATGGTTGGCCCCAATCACCGTCAAACCGACACCAGCGGCTACTGGCGACATGATCAGGATGTTGAAGCCACTTTTCGCCTCAAACTCGGCAATTAGCTTCTTGCGCGTCATATCCTCGGCGCGAGTCGCCACAGCCTGGGTGTCGCCATTGATCACCGCTACATTCAGGTCATAGATCTGATCCAGCCAGAACTTGAGGACTCGTTGCAGGCGCTTGGTCATCATGAACAGGATGACCTTTTCACGCTTGCTACTGATCTCATCGAGTAACTGCAGCAGCACCTCCAGCTTGCCGGACTCTATCATCAGTTGTCGCGCCTGCTTGCCATCCTCGCTGTACAGCGCCGACTCATTCTCCAGCCGTGGGTGCAGGGAAATGGAGCGAAGCTGAGTCAAAGCCGCCAGTGCGGTACCACGCATATCCTCAGCGCTTGCACGACGAGCCCGATAGCTGTCGAGGACTTCGTCGTAGGCCTGCAACTGGATGCCTTTCATCACCACACCCAACTGCGCCGCATACCGTTGCAGGCCATGATCGGCTTGCTCGACACCACTGAGAATAGTCTTGGCTGGCAGGCCTTTGAGCTGATCCTCTTTAACCCGCCGCAACATGAATATGCCTACAGCACGCCGCAGCTGCTCGCCCAAACGCGCCCGTACCTCATCACGCTCTTCATCGCTTGCAGCCAGAATTGGCTTGATCCAGGTATCGCGGAAGCTTTCCCAGCCACCAAGTAAGCCAGGCTGCACCGTATGCATCAGGCACCAGAAATCGCCCAGGCTATTTTCTACCGGTGTTCCAGTCGCCAACAGTTTGAAATCCGCCTTGAGCCCTTTAGCGGCAATAGTCTGCAGTGCATTGGGGTTCTTGATGTTCTGCGCCTCGTCGAAGATGACCATGCCCCAGTCGATTCGGCACAAGGAGAACTGATAATCACGCAGGGTCTGATAGGTCGTGAGCACCAAGCGACGATCCATGTCCAGACGATGCACGCCTGCTTCCGGCCCCACATGCAGTGCATAGCGAATGCTCTGCTCATCCAGCATGCCGCTGCTGTTATCAATCATCGACGCCAACTGCACCGACTCTCGCTCAGCACCTTTGACACGATAGTCACGCAGACTACGCCCCGACTGCAGCACCACCACATCGCGGAACGGGATGCTGGCGAAGGTCTTACCGACTTCATCCTCCCAGTTTTCCAGCAGGCTCAGTGGCGCCACCACCAGAACCGGTTTCTGCGGCTTGTCAGCCGCGCGCTGACTGGCCAGATACTCCCCGACTGCGACCAGCGACATGTATGTCTTGCCGAGCCCCATGTCATCTGCAAGCAAACCACCCTGCAGGCGATAGAGATCATCAGTTTCATCCTGCAACGCTGCGCCCATCAGCTTCAGCATCCACTCGATCCCCTCACGCTGATGAGGGAACGGCTCCCGGGCATAGGCCGACCAATCTGGCACCACCAGCGGCGTCGCAGCAGCAGCCTTACGCAACAGCGCAGAATTAATCTCGTCGGCATCCTTGAGAATGACCCCGACTTTCTCCTTGTCCTCCCCAGGGAGAACACCCTCCTCGCTGTGCGGCTCGCTATCGCTCACATGAGCCATGTTCTGGCGAGCCCTGGCCAGCTCTTGCTGAACAGTCGGCGCGTCAGAGATATCGATTACCTCACCCGCGAACGACAGACTCGTCGCGCCCTGTTCATTAGCCGCCTGCAGTACCTCCTCGAAGCGCTGCAAATCCTCAGGAGACTGAATCAGCTTGCTCAGGATCGCTGCAGGTGCCGGGCGCTTATCAAGCGCAAACCAGTCATTCTTGGTTGCATCCAGGACACCGAAATCCATGTGCTGAAGCTTGCCAATACCCGCAACCCGGGCAGAAAAGCCCACCTCAAGATTGACCAGCGCAGCATCGAGAAACGCCGTTGGCGTGGCAATAAACTCGTTGACCTGATCAGCCGGGATACGTTTGTTGGCCAGCACATTGCGGATGCCATCCATCCGCGCCTGATCCAGCAGCAACACACGATTGTCGATGCGCAGCACACCACCATCGGCGGTCATATCCAACTGCGACCAGCGTTTTTCCAGCTGGTCAGCACTGGAGCCATCCCCAAGGCTCGGGCAGAGTTGGAGGCTGCCATCTGGTAAACGCGTAGCGATAACTCCGATGTTCTGAGGCACCACCACATCCAGCCGCTCAAAGTGGCTAAGATCAATACGCATCCCGCTGCGCGCAGCGGTCTGCAGCTCGGCCATCAGGCGCAGATTAGCCGCCTCTCCTCGCTGTTCTGGGCCTAAAGACTCATGCAGTTCCCAAGCCTGCAACCCCATAATTTCAGCCGGCGTCAGCCAATAGCACTCACTGCTGGTCAGGTACAGATAGGGGCCTTTGCGACTGAAGCTGGCAGGGCCGTCTGGCATTTCCAGCGTGATCGCCACACGAAAACCACTGTTGCCCGTGCGCCCACTAATCGAAGTGAGAAAGCGTCCGGGCAGACGTCTTGGCAAGCGCAGGATCTCGGCCTGCTCCAAATCCATCCCGGCAATATCTTCTGCACCGATGTGAAAACCGTTGGCCGTGTTTTCGGCAATCCCTTGCTCAACCAGCATGTTGAGCACGATCAGCTGAATCTTTTCTAAAGCACTGCCCTGCCCGGCTTGCAGTGCCTTGAAGGCCGGCAAGGGCAGGTAGAAATTCAAGCCATTGGAATCAGGCTGAGACTGAAAGCCTTGCTGAGTACTGAGCGCCCCGTCCCGCTCACCAATCAGCGACCGAAAAATATCCATCAAGCTCATTTATTCAGCCCTGTCCTGTTCATCCAACGCCTCAAGCGCGAGACGTGCCGCCTCATTCACCGTCCAGCCGAACTGCTCATCACGCGTGCACATGTCCTTCAACGGGCCATACAAAATCTGATTGATTTCACGCGAGTCCACACCGAAAACATTCGCTGCATATCGGACTTTGTCACCGGGGTTGTCCACGAAGTAGCGCAGTATCTTCAGTGCAGAGGGTTTCAAGCCTGTCAATAATCCTTCACCTACCAGAGACGGACGTGCCGTTGCAGGAGCAGCCGCATCAGGTGAACTGACGGAGTGCGACACTACCGGATCATGCTGCTGGTTGCCTCGCCGTACTGTGGCCGCCTCTTCTCTAGGAATAGCTCTGGAGTCCCTCGCAATCATCTCTGCAGGCTTACGCCCCTGAGGCGCTGACATCGTTGTCGCGCCAGTATTGCCAACACGTGAACGCGCCGGCTCTGCAGGAAAATCTGTCTGACTTGGAGGCGGCACGGGTGTTCGCTTGGCATTGACCACAGGCATACCAAATTTACGCAGGTAAGGCTGGTAGTCACTGCGATTGAGCAACTGCTCGATATCTAGAGCGATGCCGTTATCAGCCAGGAAGCTGAATACCCGGTTCTGCCAGGAAAGAGGGGGGTGATGCGTGAAGGCATCATAGGGCAACTCAGGATACAGTCGCTTGTAGGCCTTAGGAACAGCCGTAGTCAGATCGGAATGACTGAAGCTGGAGCGCTCGTAGGAACGCAAAGCCTCCCCCGGTGCGGCGAGATAGACCCAGATCTTAAAACTGTGGGAACCCTCGACCAGATGAAAGTCTCCGCAATCGAGATAGATGACCGCCTTGTCATTCATCTGCCCGTCCATGCTGGCAAAACTGGTTTGCACATCTTTACCGAGAATGCGCTTAACCGAATGCTGTGCCCGCCCGCCAAGCAGCAAGCGGGTATTGCGGATCAGTTTGAGCTTAAACAGCCCCTCTAGGAACTGCTTGCGTGCAGGGAACATGCGCTGCAGATCGTCGTTCTGCGTTTCGATTCCAAACTGTTCCACCGCCTGCAAAAACAGCCGTAAATCTTCCTTGGACAACCAGCCCCGAACCTTCTGCACCCGCTCCTCACCGAGGAACTGCCACCACTCGCGGTAATTGGGGGAGTTACGTGAGATCCGAGGATCCCCCGCCAGATTCAGAATAAAGTTCTGCCAGACCTCACCCGGCTCCTGTCCGGCACGATCGATCAGAATCTCCAGCGCAACATGGCCGATACGACGCTCGCCCTCGTACGGAGCCTTGGACACAGCGGGCTTCTGCAGCTCATCCAGCACGGGGTCGTATTCACCGGGCGAAAGCCCTCGTAGGGTTTCCAGGTAGAAGTGGGCCCGGCAGATATCGCCATAACGCCCGTCATCAAAGCCCTGCAATCCCATGACCTCAAAGGTCTCGCCCAGCTCATGGCCGCTGTCGCGCACCCGCTCAACCAGTTGGACTGGCCCGTCAGGCGGCAACAACCAATGACCATCACGCTTGAGCGTTACCAGCGGATCAGCCTGGGGGCCACTTACTTTGGGCTCGGGCAGTAAATGCAGTTGCTGGAGCAAAATCTGCTCAAGCTGCTTACGCAGCCCATCGTGCTCATCCAGCTTGTCGAAGCGACGAAAGTAAAACTGAGCCAACTGCTGCAAGGTGATACGTGTCAGTCTCGGCTGCTGAGCATCGACCAGCACCGAAAGCAGACGCGAACTAAGCAAACGCCTACCCATGGCCTCGTCATTAAGCCACAACCAGGTCAACGCACGCGCAGTAAGACGACGTTTTAGCAGCTCAGGCAAGCCATCAAAACGCCCCGTACTCGCCATGTCGCGCAATCGCGCCAACATGGCGTCAAAGGCGTCGCTCTTGCCACTCGCAGCCTTCATTCGAGCGACCTTTTCGACCAGCACCGTCCAACGCTCCCGCACCACGGGCGCCCATTCAGCGACCGGCATGTGAACAGGAGGTAGCTTCACGGCTTGACCTCCTCCAGACGCTCACGCACCTGCTCGTACTGAGCGCTGTCGGGACGACGAATGGTGAAACGGATATCGATGCGTCGATTGCGCTTGAAGTCATCCTCAGTCTGCTGGTCAACCAACACGGGGCGGGTTTCGCCGTAACCGCTGACCGAGAACAGTGGCTTGCCATCCTTGTTCTTCAACCTTGCCAATTGCTCATCGGGGGACAGCGCGCTGCCCCAGAACTGCCAGAGAGAAATGGCACGAAAGGTCGATAGCCCCCAG
Source organism: Pseudomonas jilinensis (assembly GCF_003586265.1). NCBI lineage: Bacteria > Pseudomonadati > Pseudomonadota > Gammaproteobacteria > Pseudomonadales > Pseudomonadaceae > Pseudomonas > Pseudomonas jilinensis. The sequence continues at coordinate 148,013 of NZ_QJSA01000006.1, forward strand.
TTGCCTTTGCCCATAAAGCCCTGGAGCGGACGATTGTCCGTATGCCCCTCGATGAAGATCGTATCGAGGAACTCGACTCGATCCTCTCGCGAGATCACCTCATTTATGACCTTGCCGATCTCCAGAGCACGTGCCTGATAGGCGGCATGAATGTCATAGGCACCGGTGTCGAAACCCAGCAAATCGTTGGGAATACTCAGGACCGTATGGTTCTCGCTCACCTCGACCTTGATGCCGCGCTCGCGCAGAGCCTCCACGGCCTCATCAAGAATGGTGCGGCGCACCTGCTCTGCTTTTTTCAGCTCGACCAGTTCCTGCTCGAACTGCACCTGGCGCTCTTTCAGCTCCTTCTGAATTTCCATCAACTGCAGGATCAGAATTACAGAGGCCAGAATGAAGATCACCAGCAACGCCGACATGATGTCCGAGAAGGACATCCAATAAGGGTTCTCTTCGTCGACGCTCACTTCCTTGGATTTACCCAGGCGCATCAGCGTGCCTCCAGCTCATCCAGAATGCTGCTCATGGCTTGCACCGTTCGATGCATCTGGTCGGCGTAGCTGAGCGACACCTCGTTCCACTTGTTCATGCGATCATCGATTTGCGTCCGGACTTCGCCGGCATAGCTGCGCAGCCATTCCTCGGCTTGCTTCTCTACCGCCTCGACCTGCTCACGCAGCTTTTCACCCAGCGCGGTGAATTCGTGGCGTACGCCAGAGAGAAACTCCTGCTGAGCGGATTTCATCTCTCCAAACCCATTACGCGCCTCACCTGCTGCTTGCTCGAAACGCTGCGCCCCCTCCAGCAACGTGGCCTGCAGCTGCGCCAGGGTAGAGGCCTGGCTTTGTAACTGCGCCGCGAGCTCGGCATTCTGTTGGCCAGCTTTCTCGACACCATGAGTAACGGCCTCCAGTCGCTGCCCCAAGGTATCGGCGGCCTGGCGCAGATTCGCGGATAGAAGCCCAAGCTGATTCGCACTGCTGTCCAGATGTTTGCTGCTTTGTGCCGTCGCTTCCGATACCTGCTTGAGCTGGCCCAGCAACTGTTGATGCTGATCCGCCATTAGGCGGCTTTGCTGCTGGGTCGCCTGCACAGCGCTGGCCAGACCTGAGAGCAGTTCCTGTTGATGGGTCGACACCTGATCGAGCTGCTCCTGGAAGCGCTGTTGGCGTGCCTGCTCACGCTGCTCTGCCGCGCCCATTTGCGAATCGAGCTGGGTGTTGAGGTTCATCATCAAACGAGAGAACACCTTCTCCAGATTGCTGTGGCGCTCGTTGCCCGCCTCAGCCATCGCTTGCATCTGCTCGCGGGTTGAGCTGGAAAATTGCTCCAACATCGCCGTCTGGCTGCTGCTAGCCTGGCCAAGCAGGCGCTCGAACAGCACCTGGCGCTCCTCGTCGCGCTGCTGGGCAGCACCCAACTGGGTTTGCAACTGGTTCGTCAGCCCCGACATCAACTCGGCAAAGCGTCGCTCCATCTGTGCCTGGCGCTCCTCGGCAGAACCACTGATGCGCTGCAGCTGCGTCTCGAAGGCCGCACTCTGTTGCTGAGCCACTTCCATCTGTCGACCCTGCTGTTCATTCAGGCTGCTGAACAGTTGGTTCAAGCGCTCACTCATGCCACTGACGGCAGCGTTCACGTCAGCCGCCGCCTGCTGCATCTGCAAGCCCTGCTCACGGCCCACAGAGGTCATGCCGTCCATGAAATTACCCACCAGCTTTTCCAGCACCTGCGTGGACTGCTGGCTGGTGGTGCTGACCAGGGTCTGAATGGCTGGCGCCATGATGTTGTTCAGGGCATCGGTCAGCGCCGTCTGCATCGCTTCGCTCATGCCATTGAGCGTTTCCTGCAGACGATCGCCAATACGCTCGTGTAACTCCTGCAGCGCTTCCTTGCTCTCCTTGCCGTACTCGGCGATATGCACCAGCGACTGCTCGGCGGGAATACGCGGATAGAGGAAATCGATGTCGTGCTGCAGCTGCTGTATCTGGCCTAGCGCTGAACGCTCGAACATTTTTTCGACAAAGTTCAGCAACAGGCTGAAGAACACCCCCCATACCGACGTCATGAAGGCTACGGCAGCACCGGAAATCAGCTTGTTGATGCCGCCCTTGAGCGACTCGATCTCATCCGAGGTGCCGACCAATCCTTCCAGCCCCACCGTCAGGCCCACGAATGTGCCGAGCACACCGATGGCCACCAGGAAGCTCGGTGCAGCAGCCAGCAAGCGGCTAGCTGTCAGGCCGGGAGCCAAGGTTCTGGCATTGAAGAAATGCTCGGCATCCAGCGTATTGAACAGATGCTTCTGATCGGACGACAGCACCAGGCTTTCGTCGAACTCACGCCACAGCATGCCGACATTGGGCGCGTCCAAGCCCTGCGCCTTTTGCATGGTTTCACGTCGGCTAAGTGCCAGGGTTTCCTTGCTTTGCCCTTCAAGCAAAGAACGCAGGGCACGCAGCCGGGTACGAAAACGGCGGAAGTGAACAAACAGGAAGTAAAGCGACAAGACGAAAATTACTGCCGTCGCAGACCAAAACCAGGCACTGATGCCATTGGGATTGGCGCTGAACATATGGGCGAAATCAGGGATCAAGTGTTGCAGCAGGTCCATCATCTCAGGTCACCAAAATCGAAATGCGAATAGCCAGTGGTTCAGTGTGTCTTCGGCAGTGGCCAAATCTTCAGCGCATAGGCAAACAGGCTGTCCGCCCGCGACACGATCTCGTCCTCATCCCAGGCATCGTTGTCGTCATAGCGCTGGAAGTGGGTGTTGAGCATCAGCAGGCTGGTGGTGACGATCTCCTGACGCTTCACGGCGAAGGGTTCGTTGCTCAGGGCGGAGTTGAAGGCCTGGGTCACCAGCGTGAGGTTGCCAAAACTGTGCAGCAGGCGGTTGCGCTTTTCCTGATTCTCCGGTGTGTCGTCCGCTAGCGGCCAGTTCGTCTGCCACTTCTGCGGCAACACATGCTCCACGGTCAGGCCATCGGGCAGCACCAGACTCTCCTGCTTGCTGCCGCGCATGGTCAGCTCCAGCGCTTCGAGAACCGCGCGCACCTTGCCGGTATTGCGCCCCTGATAGAGACGACGGTGGTACCAGTCGCGGGCGAAGGTCTCGTCATCCGGCCAGCACTGGCTTTCGCCCTGAAGGGACAGCAGCTTGCTGCGCAGGGTCGCGGCATCGGTCTTCTGCTCGCGCACCATCTCCGCCAGCAGGCGGTTGAGGAAGGTGCGGTTGTAGCTCTTGGTGGTGTAGCCACAGATAAAGCGGCGCACCAGGTAAGACTCCAGGTCACCGATGGCCTGCAGGAGCTCGGCGGAATCCGGCTTATGGTGCTCCAGCAGGTACAGCACCAGCGGTGTCACCGTGGACACATCCAGCAGCTTCAGGCGCCGGCAGAACAGATCGAAGCGGCTCGCCTGCCCCGGCACCATAAAGGTCTGGAAATACCCCGCCAGGTGCGTGATGCGCGCCAGCTCGCGCTGGGTGTCGCGCGGCTCGTCCTGCCACCAGTCCTTGAACTCGTTGAACACATGGGCCACCTTCAGGTCCTCGCATTTGCGCATGCCCACGTAGTGGTACAGCAACAGATCCAGGCGCGAGTTCTTCAGGCGGCCCTGGCGTTCCTGCTGCTTCCAGAACTTGGCGCCCTTGCCGGTGCTGGTATCCACGGTCTCGTCGAAGTGCTGCCAGCCCTGGCGATATAGCTCATCCACGTCCTCGCCGTTACGGGTGGCGTGGAGGAAGATGAAGTTACGAATCAGGTCGCTCGGCAGCAGCGGCGCACCACGGGCATTGAGGGTTTCGAAGATGATCTGCGGATCGTCCTCGTCCTCCAGCTCCAGCGACATGATCTGGAAGCCCTCGCGCAGGGCGGCAAGGAGCGTGTGCCCACGCTCGGCGTCGAGCGGCAACTCGGCGCCAGGCAGTTTTAGCTGGTTGTCCGAATCGATGGAGTTCATCACCACATCCACCACTCGGGTGTCATCGTCAGCCGCGGCCCCCGGCAGCGGGTCGTCGTAGCGCAAGCCGCGCAGATGGCAGGCCACCATGGCATGGAAGAACAGGTAGGCACGCACCATCGCCGGGCGCTCCTGATGCTGCCGGCCGACCTTGGCCGGGAAGCGCTCGCAGATCTTCTCGACGCTACCCAGCTCGGCCAGGGCCTGCATCACATCGCGGCCGACATTGGTCGGCAGCACCTTGAGCGTGTCGCTGGCCTGACGGTACTTGCCGATATTCTGTGTCAGCGGCTTGAGGTCATAGCTCAGCGCATCGTCACCCAGCGGTGCCACCAGGTCGCGAAACGCCAACAACAGAATCTGCAGGGTGGTGATGCGTTGCTGACCGTCGATCACATCGCGGTTGCCCACCGCATCACTGCTGCCGCCCTTGAGGCTGCCAATCACCACGGTACCGAGAAAGTGCCGGCGCAGCGGCCTGAGCTTACCCGCCCCCACCGCTTGAGCATCGGCCCGATGCTGGACGATGGCCTCCAGGCGGTCGATCAGGTCCTCCCACAGCGGCTGCACCTGCTCGTTCAGCGACCACACATAACCCCGCTGAAAGAGGGGGATCAGATACTGCTGCCGGTCATTAAACAGTTCAGTGACGGTTTTCTTGTCGGGGCGCATGGGACGTCCTTATCAATATTCTTGTGCTTGTCAGGCCACGGCCTGCTCGACCAGGGCATTGGCCAGCTGCTCGTGCACCTGGCGGGCCTGGTTAAGACGGGCTTTGAGTTGGTCGCACAGCGCCATCAATTGATCGACTTTGGCGACGATGCGGTGTTGTTCGGTGAGAGGAGGCAAGGGGAATGCACATGCTCGAAGCTGAGTCATGTTGATTGACGCAAGATTCGTGGTCTGTTTTGAGGAGCCCGCAAAATAGTCTCTGGCCGGAGTCGAGTTCAGATACATCTCGGCCCAGCGAGGCTCCCAATCCTCGACAATCGCTCGTGCCCGAAAAACATGATTTTGGTGCAAACATTCAGGCAACTCTTCACGCCAAATAGCAGTGCGACCAACTTTATCCCAGTCACCGCCCTCAGTAATTAGGAGGTCGCCGTTTCTAAGCAGGTATTTTTCAACCTCATCTTCAGGCACTTCGACTTCCTTAATTTGATCCAGCTCCAGTTTTCCGCGCTGAACATTGGCTACCCGGAGATAGGGTTTGGAGACCAGTCTGCGGTTAGAAAGTTTTCTCCCGAGAGTGACACCGCCAGTCACGTGCAAAACATCATCAATGCATTGCCACTCCCACCCATCTGGAACATCAAAGGGTGGTTCAGGCATTAAGTCAGCATCCAAGTCCTTTTGCTTTCGAGCTTTTGATTCAGCTAGAAATCGGCGCTTCTCGAATTGAATTCGTCCTACAAGTTCACAGGCAGGCTCATCACTTGGATCTTGCGGCACCAGTTTGCCCATCACCGCCAGTTGCATCAGGGTTTGCTTGAGGGCGTCGATGCTGGACTCGGTGGTGAACAGGGTGTGGAAGTGTTCGGCCAGGCGCTGCCAGCTTTGCGCAAAGTCCCTGGCATCGCGGGCCTGGGCGAGGCTGTCCAGCAGCGCCTGCACCAGTTGGGCGTGAGCGCTGTCGGCGTCGGCCTGCTGGGCTTCCAGCCGGTCACACAGGGCCATCAGCTCATCGACTTTGGCGATGATGCGGTGTTGTTCGGCGAGGGGCGGAACCGGAACAAGCAGGCGGGGTATATCACCCAGATTCAGCTTATTTGTATGGCTACCTCCAGCCTTAATCTGGTCATACTGACGGTACATCAAGGGACTTGATAGCACGCAGTGAAAATACCGGGAAAGCTCCGTTTTCTTCGGCAGTTTCAATAGACCAACGCTCACGAATAAGCTGAAGGGAACCTCCGTATCCACAATGGTTGGCCGTCCAAGCGTGCCAATCCTGCATAGCAAAATGTCTCCCAGTTCAGGGTTGCAGCGTGCATTTATTGCTATGTGCTCTTCTTGTGAAATGTATTTGCAGTTATCAAAAGAAATAGTTGTCCCATCAATGTCTTTCACAGAAATGAACGGGACGCCTGAGCTTATATACGTGGGGGTATGGTGTGTTCCGTCAGTAATAAGCAATGCCAGCGTCGCTGTACTGGCCCATTCCCATCCTGCAGGTAACTCAAAGGGTTGGTCTTCTTCAGCTATCGCCGTCAGCGGTTTTTGCTTTTTGATTTGGCCCTCAGCCACCAAGCGCGCCTTTTCCTCGGCAATGCGCTTGAGCAACTCACTGGCCGGCTCATCTCTTGGATCTTGTGGTACCAACTTGCCGCGCACCGCCAGTTCCAGAATCAGCTCGCGCAGTTTCCTGATGCCATTGGGCGCACCGGCCAGCAGCGGCAGATTGTCGGTCAGCAACGCCGTCATACCTGGCGCTCCAGGGCTTCGGCCAGCACTGCCTTGAGCTGGTCGCGCAGCTCGCCGATCTCGCCTTGCAGCGCCGCGTAGTTTCGCAGCAGCTCGTCCGGATCGTGGCTGATCTGCTCGCCCACATGCGGGTTCTTACAGTCCAGGTTCCAGTTGCGCGCCTTGAGCTCGTCTAGGCTGACCTTCCAGGCGAACTCGTTTTCCACCCGCGCGGCAAAACCATCGGCCTCGCTGCCCCACCAGGCCTCCTCCACCGCGAACTCCTCGATGCGCATGGGCTTTGTCTTGGAGTAGCTCTTGTAACCGGCCGGGTACTGGTGCTCGTAGAACCACACGTCCTTGGTCGGTGTGCCCTTGGTGAAGAACAGCAGGTTGGTCTTGATGCCGGTGTAGGGGTTGAACACGCCGTTGGGCAGGCGAACGATGGTGTGCAGGTTGCACTCTGTCAGCAGCTTTTCCTTGATGCGGCTCTTGATGCCTTCGCCGAACAGAAAGCCATCGGGCAGCACCACGGCGGCGCGGCCACCGTCTTTGAGCAGGTGCATGATCAGCACCAGGAACAGGTCGGCGGTTTCGCGGGTACGGAAGGCGGTGGGGAAGTTGGTTTCGATGCCGTCTTCTTCCATGCCGCCGAACGGCGGGTTGGCAACGATGCAGTCGACCCGCTCGCCCGGCCCCCAGCTGATCAGCGGGCGGCTCAGGGTGTTGTCGTGCTTGATCTGGCTGGGCACTTCGATGCCATGCAGGATCATATTGGTGGTGGCCAGCAGATGCGGCAGCGGCTTTTTCTCAACGCCGAAGATGCTGGCCTGCAGTACGCGCTCGTCCTCGGCAGTTTTCACGTAGCGGCTGCGCTTGTGCTCGATGGTGCAGGTAAGGAAGCCGCCAGTGCCGCAGGCCGGGTCCATGACCTTGTCGTGCAGCTTGGGGTCGACCATGCGCACCATAAATTCGGTGACCGGGCGCGGCGTGTAGAACTCACCGGCGTTGCCGGCATTCTGCAGGTCGCGCAGCAACTGCTCGTACATGTCGCCGAAGGCATGACGCTCTTGCGCCTTGTTGAAGTCCACGCCCTCCTGGATCTTGTTGATCACCTGGCGGATAAGCTGGCCGGACTTCATGTAGTTGTAGGCATCCTCGAATACCCCGCGCACCACGTAGGCGGCCGGGGTGGTGCTGTATTCGTGGAGGTTCTGCAGCTGCGGGAACAGGTTGTTGTCGATGAAGCTCTTAAGCTCGTCACCAGTAATGCCTTCCGGGTCGGCAGCCCAGGTGCGCCAGCGGCAGCTTTCTGGAATCGGCGAGCGGTAGGCGTCATCCAGCAGTTCCCACTCCTGCTCACGGTCGTCGAATATCTTAAGGAACAACATCCACACGAGCTGGCCGATGCGCTGGGCGTCGCCGTCGACGCCGACGTCCTTGCGCATGATGTCCTGGATGGATTTGATGGTGCTGCTAATCGACATGCTTACTTCCTAAACAGGTGTTCACGGTGCCAGGCCAGATAGGCGCGATGACGCGACTCGATCTGGCGCAGGCGAAGTTCGGGGGTGATGTTGAGCGCACGGGCGCTGTCGGGATCGAGATCCTCACCAATCAGGATCTGCCCCTGGTCGTCGAAGCTGATCAGACCCTGGTCGAATGCGAGATCGAGGTTGGGGGTGAGCAGCAGGCCGTTGAATGGATCGAGCCGCTCGGCCGGGCTGGCAGCGCGCCAGGGTTTGATATGCGAGGCGCGCAGCAGCTCCGGTACGCTGCAATCGGTTACTGCACAACCACCCCAGTAGGCCAACAGATCATCGCGATAACCACTCTGACCGACGCGGACCTTGATCAGGGCGTCACGCTCGGTGTCGGTCACTGCCTGGTCTTGCGAGTCACAGTCATTCAGCAAGAGCACGTTGGTATGGCTGGGCTCCTGAGTCGCAGTATCTGACGCCTTACCCAGAAGATGCACCAACAACCGCTCCAGGGCGGCGACGTGCCGAAAGCCAAGATCCAAGCCGTAGGCGATATCAGTAGCCCCACCGTTACGGCGCTTGGGAAAGCCCCGCAGGTTGCTGTTGTGGTAGTAACGCCCATCGCTGCGTTCAACACCGCTGATGGCTAGCAGCTCAGGTAGCTGGCTTTCGTAATCCGGATGCAATACCAACGGTGTCTTTGGCCGTGCTTGAGCGCTGGTGCTTTGTTTGACGAATAACGGCTGAGGCAGCAACGGATGTTCCATACGTAGCACTTTCAGGCCTGATTGCACTGGTCGAGTGAACCCCTGGCGCTCCAGCGTCATCATCAGTTGCTGAATTGTCAGCGAGTCACCGCCCGCATCTGTGGTCGAACCTTCGTTCCGATGCATGGACTCGCTCTCGACCCAACCCAGTTGCTGCAGCGCCTCGACTAGCTCGGGGTACATATGAGCTCGGCTATGAGACGTACCTGGATCGTCATCAAAACTGGCAAGGACGTACACCAGAAAGCTCGGACGCGGGACGCCCAGGGCATCAGCCAACTTTCCAGCCAAAAGGCCGTATTGCAAATTTGCAGCGCTGTAACCCGGGAACCCCACCAGAGCAGCGAGTTCGGACATGGTGATTGCGTGGCCAGGAGCCTGCGCATGCCCGATGAGCATGCGCCGCTGCTTCTCAGTGATTGCGGGCGCAAGGCTTTGCAATGCATGCCGGTATTCGTCAGTGCTCACCGGCCTGATAGCTCGGGCAGGCGTAACAGTCGGTGGGCTGTCCATGGCAGAGGCCAGGAAAGTACGCCACTGCCCCTTGTCCTTAAGCTCCATACTCGGTCCTTAAAACACGCGGATAAGCCGGCCGCCTATCAGGATGCATAGAGCTCACTCTCCAACTCCTGAATCGCCTGCTGATAACCAGGCTTACCGCCAAACGCCCTGACCAACTCAATCGGCGCACCGATCTGGCTGAAAGGATCGAGCTGGAGAATCTTGATGTCTTCGATGTGCTCGATGCCGGTATCGGCGTACTTGTCCAACAAAGCCTCCAGCACCTGGCGGGCGGCGCCGGAGTATTTAGCGAAATAGTTGCGTTTTTTCACCTGTTCGGCGCGCTCCTTGCGGGTCAGCGGCGGTTGGTCGAAGGCGATATGGCAGATCAGGTCGAAGGGGTCGAGCGGCTGGCCGCGCTTGGCCTGCACTTCCTCGTCCAGGGCTTCCCACATCACACCTTGGGCTGCGAGCTCGTCAATGATGGCCTTCTTCTGCTCGGCATCCGTCCAGCGGCGCAGGAAGTCATCCAGAGACGCGAACTGCTTTTTCACGCAGCTGCGGGTGTAGTCGCGCAGCGATTCGGTGATCAGCTTGCCGTCCGGGCCGTAGTACTGCACACGTTCGGCAATGACGTGGATCGGCACGTTGTCGATCACGTACTTGATGCGTTTTTTGCCCTCTTCGCCGCCATCGGTTTCGTCGCCCTCGGGCAGCCAATCGCCACCGTCGACGATGCCTTCTTCATCCGCCAGAGGACTATCTGGCGGCACGGGTGAGTCATCGCCTTCAGGGCTGTAGATCACCACAGGTTCGCCATCGAATGCAGGATCGGCGAACAGCTCGGTGGCTTTCTTGAAGTCCATGATGGTGAACCAGAACTTGCCGTAGTCCTCGTTGATGCGCGTGCCGCGCCCGATGATCTGCTTGAATTCGGTCATCGACTTGATGTGCTGATCGAGGACGATCAGCTTGCAGGTTTGCGCATCGACGCCAGTGGTCATCAGCTTGCTGGTGGTGGCGATGACCGGATAGCGCGCTTCCGGGTTGATGAAGTTGTCCAGCTCGGCCTTGCCTTCCTGGTCATCGCCGGTGATGCGCATGACGTACTTGCGATTCTCAGCGATGCGCTCGGGGTTGAGGTTGACCAGGGCCTGGCGCATGCGCTCGGCGTGGTTGATGTCATCGCAGAAGATGATGGTCTTCTGGAACGGGTCGGTGGCCTTGAGGAACTCGGTGACCTTCTGCGCCACCATCTGGGTACGCGCTTCGATGACCAAATGGCGATCCATATCCTTGAGGTCGTAGATGCGGTCTTCGATCAGCTCGCCGTTCTTGTCGAGCATGCCCTTGGGAGGGCGCCAGCCCTGCAGGTCCTTGTCGAAGTCGATGCGCACCACTTTATAGGGGGCGAGGAAGCCGTCCTCGATGCCTTGCTTCAAGGTGTAGCTGTACACCGGCTCACCGAAATAGGTGATGCTGGAAACGTCCTTGGTTTCCTTTGGCGTGGCGGTCAGGCCAACGTGAGTGGCGCTGGAGAAGTACTCGAGGATTTCGCGCCAGGCGGAATCTTCCGCAGCGCTGCCACGGTGGCATTCGTCAATCACCACCAGATCAAAGAAGTCCGGGGAGAACTGCTTGTAGACGTTCTTTTCTTCTTCGGAGCCAGTCACTGCCTGGTACAGCGACAGGTAGATCTCGTAGGACTTCTCGATCTGGCGCTTGGCGATTTTTGTCATCGCCTGGCCGAAGGGCTTGAAGTCGTTGTTCTTGGTCTGGTCGACCAGAATATTGCGGTCGGCGAGGAAGAGGATGCGTTTCTTCTGCTTCGACTTCCACAGCCGCCAGATGATCTGAAACGCGGTGTAGGTCTTGCCGGTGCCGGTGGCCATCACCAGCAGCACGCGATCCTGGCCACGCGCTACGGCCTCAACCGTGCGGTTGATGGCATTCATCTGGTAGTAGCGCGGCATGCGCCCGGAGCCGTCGTCGTAGTAAGGCGCCTCGATCTTTTGCCGAGCGGCGCCATCCAGGCTTTTCCATTGGCAATACCGCTGCCAGAGCTCGTCCGGGCCGGGAAACTGCTCAAGACTCAGCTCGGTTTCAACCTGCGCGCCGGTACCGCTGCGGTCATGGAACAGAAAGCCATCGCCGTTGCTGGAGAACACGAACGGCACGTCGAGCGCCTCAGCATAGCCGAGGGCCTGTTGCATGCCGGAGCCGAGCGAGTGCTTGTTATCCTTCGCCTCAATTACGGCAATGGGCAGGTTCTGCTGGTGATAGAGGATGTAGTCAGCTCGGCGCGACTCGCCACGGCTGTGCATTTTGCCGCGCACGATAATGCGTCCCTTGGTGAAGCTGACTTCCTCACGTACCTGCTTATGCAAATCCCAGCCAGCGTTGCCAATGGCTGGTGAAATGAATTTGCTGCAGATATCACGCTCGGAAAGCGATTTCTTGTCCATGCTCCGGCCTTAAACGAAACCAATGCGCATGCTCAGGTCATGAGCATCAGGTGATCGAACCAGATGGCAGTAATAGACGTCGGAGGACTTCAAAACGTATGCAACCGCTATAAATGGCCTTCCCTGAGGTACTTCGGCCTGCCCTGGTGCGATGCCCGTCACAATATCCATCTGCCACTACCGGGTAAAGATTAAAAGCAACCTGCCAACCACCGAGCTGACTCACATCAGCAGCTGAAATGCTCAGTTCCCCTAATGCAATCTGTCGCGCAGGCACCCTTACGGGAAATGCTCCTGTAGATCACATCTGCAGGCTATTCCTTCACGCGAGGTTACGTTTCGGCAAGATGGCACAACGCATCCGCCATGTTTCAACTTACTGGAATCACGGCTCATGCCAGGCTCTCCAGCCATGGGCGAACTATTACCTTGCGCTCATCCAGACTGAGTGTGGCCACCCCGTCTTTTACCAATGCCTTCCTGTCCCCCGTATGTGGGTTGGTGACATAGGTACTAATGCTCGGTAGCGTATTCGGGTTTGCACTCCAACGCAGGTTGAATGCCGCCAGCCTGGGAAACCAGAACTGACTGGCGTATGGCAGGTTGTCGTGAATCCACCAGGCCAGCGGCGTCCAGTCCTTGCGCTCCTCATACCAGGACAGCAATGCCGGCACCACGATGCAGGCAGTCGCGCCCAGATTCCCTTCAGGGTCCGGATAATCCCATATGTGCTCCGCGTAGTTTTTTTCGTTGGCGGCACAGCTGTACTGGTTGTTGTTCTCGGCCCCTTTAGCGTTGACTGCCGGAGCCCTGTAAGCCGAGCGAATGACGATCCGCCCAAAGCGCTCCTGAAGTGGCTCCAACAGCTGTTCGCAAAGCCCTCGCCCGGCTTCAATGGCGCGATCAGGATAATCCGGAATGTTGGGGATGCCCTCGATCTGGCTGATTTCCGAGTAGAGGAAATCGCGCATGAAAAAGTGCTTGGATAGCCGGACGCGCCCCAGCTCTTCTAGGGCCTGTACCGATGATGGCTTATTCATCCTGGTGTGCTCCGCTGCGACTAAATATCCATTGCTTCCGGTAAATCAACGCTACCTGTAGATCATCAGCTGTCGTGCCGCATCTGCATAGCTTGCCCCTGAGCAAACTCAAGCTGACGCTTCAACTGCTCGACATGCGCCCTTTCGGCTCGCAGGCCGGCCGTCAGCTCACGTATTTCGTCCTCTTGCTGATGCACCCGCATCTGAAGGTACTCCAGCTTGGTCTGTGAGGCATGCAAGTTGGCACGTGCTTCGCGCTGCTTAAGAATCTGCCAGTACAGCGCAGCTCCGGCACCTTGGACAATTACTAAGCAAACACCTACGACTAGTCACGACACCCCAAGTCCAAACACGCTTCGCTCTCCCTGCTGGCCCGCCATGTTACGGCGAGCTTGAATGACAGCGCCACGATATGTAGCTTTTAACGACGTATCTATAGTGTTTGCCCGTACAGGTAAAGTTTTCGTGCAGATGGAGAGACCATGAAACGCAAACAGGAAATCGAGTCCGTACGCTGGGATCTGGCGCTGCGCTATCGCCTGATCGAGACGGTGGTGTGGTGGGAAGGCCGTTTGACAACGAACCACCTGATGCAGAGCTTTGGCATCAGCCGGCAGCAAGCGTCGAAGGACATCAATTCCTACATCACCGACTACGCGCCGCAGAACCTGGAATATGACAAGCATTTGAAGGGGTATGTGCCGAGCAGCCACTTCAGACCGCTGTTTATAGATGACAGTGCCAGCGCCTATTTGCACCTGCTCAACCAGAACCATGACCGTGCACCACACATCGAAGGACTGGCATTGGCCTATGCGCATACCGAAGTGCTGCAGGTGCCGGATCGCACGGTGCGTCCGGAGCTGCTGCGCCCGCTTCTGCGCGCCTGCCGCGAAGGGCTGCGGCTGGAATGTGAGTACGTGTCTTTCACAACTCCGGACGGTGAAACGCGCCTGATCGCCCCCCACACACTGATCTACACAGGTATGCGCTGGCATGTGCGGGCGTATTGCGAGAAGAACAGGGATTATCGCGACTTCGTGCTCAGCCGCTTTCGCGGTGTGCCGGAGTTGATGGACGACGAGACCGAAAATACTCGCGAACAAGATCCGGGTTGGAGCACGCGGGTGCAAGTCATCATCGAGCCGGACTCACGCCTGAAACCCGAGCAGCGAACGATTATCGAAGCAGACTACGGTATGCGTGATGGACAACTGGTGATCGAGACCCGAGGCGCGTTAGTGCAGTACGTGTTGCAGCGCTATCAAATCGATACAACCAAGGTGCACACAAAACCGACAGCGCAGCAGATTGTGGTGGTGAATTTGGATGATTTGCAGGGGTGGATTTATCACTGAGCTCAGGGTTTAACCTGTAAACATTCTGCACATACCTCATGTCAGGGTGCACAGCCAAGCCCACGGGGCGTGCCACTGCTCAACGTACTCTCGCTGAAATCCGAAACTACGCCACAGCAGGTTGCCATCCTGAAACCCTCGGNACGTTCCCTATGGTACTGTTCGTGAGATCCCTTGATGCGGCCGGACTAAAACATCGACTGATGGAGTGCCAGACGCCTCCGCTTCGCGATGCACTCGAACCGAAGAGATATCCAACTCCTCCACAAGCGCTTCTTGATCCCGCTGGCCGGTTAGTTGACCTACCAGCTCCCACTGCTGATCGAGCTCTTCATTGATAGCCTGCATGCGCTCGATCATGCGCTTGGCTGAATTCTGCAGTGCTGCATCCTGGCTTCGCAGTTGCTCGAAGGCCATAGCGGTTACGGATGCGGTCATGTGGGTCATGCTGCGAGCCATGAGGCCCAGCAACTGTATCAACTGCTCTTCCCTGGCAGACATGGCGTACTCCTCTATAGGCTAATTACCAGCGTAGCCGATGGGCTCGTTGAGTCCGAAGGTAGGACTGTAAGCCAATAGCCATAGATGGAGTACGACCTCAGCCCTACCGGCAACGAGATTGACTGCCCCACCTCTCAATCAACTACGCCACAGTAGGTTGCCATCCTGAAACCCTCGGGCTAGAGTGCGCCCGTCGTGGTAAATCCCACGGCCGGGTGTAGCAACCTGGGATACCAAGATGCGGCAGCGTCATAGCGCATAGCCAGTGCCTCGGCACTGCGTTATCGCGTCTCTATGGCGGGCCGTACGGGGCAGGCTTTTGCCTGGCCGGTTCCCTTGGTTCCCGGTTTGCTACCCCCGTGCGGTCCGCCTCCATATTGTGTAGCAACGATTGGTCGCGGCTCCTTAATCGAACCAAGGAGCATAAGGAAANCGGTTACCGGTTTCTGACCCCCGTACGGTCTGCCACCATACTGCGTCAGAACAGTGGGTGGCGGCTCCTTAATCAAACCGAGGAGCATAAGGAAAATGCGCTACCCCTTTTTTACCCGAGAGCTCCGCCTTGGGCTTCAGGTCTTGCTGTCCACCTCTGATCTGGAGGTGCGCCATGGCTGAGTTCGAATCCTGCGTTGTACCTTTTCCGCTGCAGCGAAGCCCGCTGCATGAATCCGAACGCTCTCCCCTAACCTCTGAAGCTGCCGCTGAACTGCGTGGCGTGATGCTCGGCAATCTGCTCGATCAACTGGCTGAACCTGAAGGCTTGCAACCGGCGGATCTGCGCGTGCGCATCGCTGCTTACTCAGCGCTGGCTCTGCTCGATGAAATGGTCGTGCTCTACCGCCGTGCCCTCTCCGAGGTTCGAGGAGGTGCCAGATGAGCAAGGGCGTCACGACGTTCCTTCCACCTAATGACGGCCATCCTGGCATGGAGCTCACCTGGGCTGCCGATTGCAGAGAGGCATTCGACCAGGGCGTGANCCCTCCGAAGCTGCCGCCGAACTGCGTGGTGTGATGCTCGGCAATCTGCTCGATCAACTGGCTGAACCTGAAGGCTTGCAGCCCGCGGATCTGCGTGTGCGCATCGCTGCATATTCAGCGCTGGCTCTGCTCGATGAGATGGTCGTGCTCTATCGCCGCGCCCTCTCTGATGTTCGAGGAGGTGGCAGATGAGTAAGGGGGTGATGACCTACCTTCCACCTCACGACGGCCATCCAGGTATGGAGATCACCTGGGCTGCAGATTGCAGAGAGGCATTCGACCAGGGCGTGAAGCTGGCACAGACCTGGCTCGACCATGCCCGCAGTGGATGGCTCTGGGCAGTGATGATCGCGGAGCGCGACCTGCTGCCCTGCGCTATTGAAAGGCGAGCTTTTGAGGTGGGTTTCCTGAGTCGTATCCACCAGCGTATTTGCTCGCATCTTCGCTGCGGTGAGCAGGCCGAGATCTATACCGCGGGTGATTGTTTTGGCCACAGAAAGACCCTGACGCTCGCCGAAGCGAGCTGTCAGGGCTGACCTGAGCCATGGCAAATGCCAATGAAGAGGCCTGTTAAAACAGACCAGGAAGGAAGGTTCTGAGCTAACGGAGTGCATGGGGTCAGCATCCTGCCTGTTTGCACTTCGTTAGCCCAGCGACCAGAGGGTATTTCTATAGCGGCCATCTGCCAACCCAGCAGGATGGGTCATTGGTCACATAGCGAGAACTTGTCTCCCGCCTCTCGCACTGGCTGTTGCACACCATGGCTGCATTTCTGCTGCTCGCCAACAACGCCTCTGGGCGTTTTAGACCGTATCGATAGAGCCTGCGCGCTTCGCTTGCTGGTGGCGCCTGTGAGATCTGCGGAATGGCGGTCTTGCTGTTTCCTNGGGGCAGAGTACTGACTGTTTGCACTTCGTTAGCCCAGAGACCGGAGAGTATTTCGGTAGCGGCCGTCTGCCAATCGTTTTGATGGGGCACTGGCTATAAGTGGCGACCAGCCTCGTTCCTTTCTCGTTGTTGGTGCAGGTCATCTCTGCAGTTCTACGGCCCGCCACAACATCACTTGGCATCTTTGGTTGGGCCGACAGAGCCTGCGCGCTGCGCTTGCTGGTGTCGCCTGTGAGATCGGTGGAATGGCGGTCTTGCTGTTTCCTAACACCCTATCACGGCGTTCTCGCCGTCAAGGGCTGCATGCGCT
>NZ_QJSA01000006.1:164671-237653 GCF_003586265.1 Pseudomonas jilinensis
TTCACCGTATCACGGCGTTCTCGCCGTCAAGGGCTGCATGCGCTTCGCGCATTTGCGGCTGGGCCGGCTATCGCCCCCTGACTGCTGCGCTGCGCCGTGCTGGGCCGGTTCCGGGCAATTCCGCCCGAGCAACTGGAGCATGATTATGTCGCAGCTTTCTCTCGCCTTTGACGCTTCTCTGATGATTCGCGACGAGCAAGGTCGCTATCTGCCTGCCACTGCAGAACAGATCTTGGATGCTGCTCGCAAGGTGATCGATCAAAAGGTTCAGCGAGGTGCGGCCTTTACGTCGTCAGAGCTGGTCAAGGAGTACTTGATCGCGNCTGGACGCTGCTCGCAAGGTGATCGATCAGAAGGTTCAGCGAGGCGCAGCCTTCACGTCTTCGGAGTTGGTCAAGGACTACCTGATCGCGAAGCTGGGTGGCTTTGAGCACGAGGTTTTCGCAGCGCTGTTTCTGGATGCCAAGCATCGCCTGATCCAGTACCTTGAGATGTTTCGCGGCACCATCGACAGTGCCTCGGTGTACCNTGGGCCGGCTATCGCCCCCTGACTGCTGCGCTGCGCCGTGCTGGGCCGGTTCCGGGCAATTCCGCCCGAGCAACTGGAGCATGATTATGTCGCAGCTTTCTCTCGCCTTTGACGCTTCTCTGATGATTCGCGACGAGCAAGGTCGCTATCTGCCTGCCACTGCAGAACAGATCTTGGATGCTGCTCGCAAGGTGATCGATCAAAAGGTTCAGCGAGGTGCGGCCTTTACGTCGTCAGAGCTGGTCAAGGAGTACTTGATCGCGAAGCTGGGTGGCTTTGAGCACGAGGTTTTCGCAGCGCTGTTTCTGGATGCCAAGCATCGTCTGATCCAGTACGTCGAGATGTTCCGCGGCACCATCGACAGTGCGTCTGTGTACCCGCGCGAGGTGGTCAAGGAAGCGCTGCGCCTCAATGCTGCGGCAGTGATCTTCGCGCACAACCATCCAAGCGGAAATCCAGAGCCAAGCCAGGCTGACNNNTTGGATGCTGCTCGCAAGGTGATCGATCAAAAGGTTCAGCGAGGTGCGGCCTTTACGTCGTCAGAGCTGGTCAAGGAGTACTTGATCGCGAAGCTGGGTGGCTTTGAGCACGAGGTTTTCGCAGCGCTGTTTCTGGATGCCAAGCATCGTCTGATCCAGTACGTCGAGATGTTCCGCGGCACCATCGACAGTGCGTCTGTGTACCCGCGCGAGGTGGTCAAGGAAGCGCTGCGCCTCAATGCTGCGGCAGTGATCTTCGCGCACAACCATCCAAGCGGAAATCCAGAGCCAAGCCAGGCTGACAAGGTGCTAACACAACGCTTGAAGGAGGCCTTGGCGCTGGTCGATGTCCGCTCGCTGGATCACGTCATCGTGGCAGGCCAACGCACCGTATCTTTCGCTGAGCGTGGGTTGCTATGAACCAAGGGGGCTGAGCCCCCTTTTTGCTGCGCCCTTTCAGGCGTGCGCAGCGTGTTCAGCCGGTTCATCTTCCTTGGCTGCCAGCCCCACAGTCNCACACAGCGTTTGAAAGAGGCCCTGGCTCTGGTCGATGTCCGTTCGCTGGATCACATCATCGTGGCAGGCCAACGCACCGTATCTTTCGCCGAGCTTGGGTTGCTATGAACCAAGGGGGCTGAGCCCCCTTTTTGCTGCGCCCGGTCAGGCGTGCGCAGCGTGTTCAGCCTGTTCATCCTCCTTGGCTGCTAACCCCACGGTCCGGTGATCACCATTCTCTTGAAACAGATACAGCAGGTCGTAGGTTCTGATCTGTCGAGAAGGCCGGAATGACGGTAACCGATATAGATTCAGTCCACCCCTTGCCCGAGCATCACGCCGTTGACGACCTTGCCGTACAGGTTCACACCATCATNGTATCTTTCGCTGAGCGTGGGTTGCTATGAACCAAGGGGGCTGAGCCCCCTTTTTGCTGCGCCCTTTCAGGCGTGCGCAGCGTGTTCAGCCGGTTCATCTTCCTTGGCTGCCAGCCCCACAGTCCAGTGTCCGCCGTTCTCTTGGATCAGGTGCAGCAGGTCGTAGGTTCTGATCATGTCGAGCAGACCAGAATGGCCGTAGGCGTTTGGCGAAAATGCCGGATCAGTACGTTTGAGATATTGCCCAAGGGCGCTCAGGGTGACTTTGCCTTCACTGGTTCCGCCTGCAAGTAGAGAAACGGCATCCACCACAAACCTCGGTCGCCGTTTGACGACTGGCTTGCTGGGTTCAGGCTTGGCGGTTTCCTGCTTGGCGCTTGATTCAGCCTTGGCTGCGGGCTTGTCAGCCTGCTCTGCAACAGGTTCCTGGAAGTGCTCTTCGCGGCGCCACTCAAAGAACTGGTCGCTGGCGTTGCGCAGTGCGTCGGGAGTCTTGGGTTCACCGACGATGCAGACGGTAGCGCCACGTTCTCTGAGCTTGCGGCACAGGTAGGCGAAATCGGAGTCGCTGGTCACCAGGCAGAACGTATCCGCACGGTGATCGAAGAGCGCCTCCATTGCATCCAGGGCCAAGGCGATATCGGAGGTATTCTTGCCGGCTGCATACTGGTACTGCAGGCATGGCGTGAAGGCCAGTCGAACCAGAGCCTCCTGCCACTTGTTCGCCAAGGTGCCGTGATTGCCATACCCCCTTCTCAGGACGACACGTCCGAACTGGGCCACAACGCGCAATGCGTGCTCCAGAATCTCGGGCGATACGTTGTCGCAATCCACCAGAACAGCTACACGCGTTTCTCCAGCCGGAGTGAAAGCTCCCATCCCTGCTCCTATCGAATAATCCCAGTTGCCTGGGAGGGTTTTGTTCAAACCAGTCCCACAAGCCAACGATGCACAGGGCGACGTGGGCAAGTCAACGCAGCGTAATCATCGGCGCCAGCTGCACCGAAACGACCAACCTAAGCGGCAACATTGTCTGCCGCGGCAGACCTCTCGCCGATCACTACGAATCCACACCTCCATAGAGCAAACCTTCATCAGCAGCGCTTTAAGCCTTGGCGATTCACATCCGCCCTTTCCATCTCTTGATACTCGAGTCTCGACCAGCTTTCCCAGCCCAGCGCTGCTGGATCACATGGGGAGCGACAGCATGATCGTCCATCGCTCCCTTCGACTCGCACACGCAATATTTTCTTACAGTCGCAGCAAGCCCACATATCCCGGGGCTTCGGGACCATTCGCGCAAAATTCTGCGCAATTTCATCCCGCTAAGGCCGCGTGCGAAATCTGGCTGGAGCGAGTCGTGTCCGGGCCTCTCGATGGTCCCGGCCGCCCCTCTGGCCATCTTCTTCGAAGCGACATCGCGCTCATGCAAGGATCTGCAGAATGAGTGGAAAACCAGCAGCTCGCGTTACCGACCCTACGGCCTGCCCGCTGCCAGGCCATGGCACCAATCCCATCGTTGTCGGCTCGCCAAACGTCCTGTTCGACGGGTTGCCGGCAGCCAGGCAGACTGACGTTTCTGCTTGCGGAAGCCCAATTGCTTCAGCGGTGGCCTCCACCGTGTTCATCAACGGCTTGCCGGCGGCCACACTGGGGAGTGTCGGTGCGCACGGCAATGTGATCGTCGGTGGTTCAGGAACTGTGCTGATCGGCGATGCCTCGGTCGTGGCGGCCTTTACGCCTCCTGTTCCCCTAAGCAACTCCACTGCCCCCTTCTCCGGACGCTTCCAATTGATCGACCAGGAGACCGGCAAACCTGTTGCCGGTCGTAGGGTGAAAGTCTGGTAGAGCGGCGGGTGGAGTGCCATCGACACGACGGATGCAGAAGGCATGACCTCCTGGGTCAACCACGACGCCTCTGAAACCCTGCATATCGATCTGGTTCAGGGGGATGGGCAATGAGCGATCAGCCAAGCCTCTCCCAAGGTGGTATGAGCCCGACTGGCAAGGTCAATCCAGTAGGTGTGCTGGAGCCCAAGCTCGATCCGCAGGACAAGAAGGTTTTGTGCTCAGCGATCTGCTACTGCAGCAGCACGCCTAACATCAGCCAGGATGGCAAGAACCTCAAACAGTCCTGTGTTGCCCAACGACTCGGCGAGCTGAATGAGGTGCTTCAAGGGCATAGTCCTTATCGGCCCGAAGTCAGCTACGACATGACCAAGAACCCGCCGCAGCCCATTCTCGACAGCCAGACAGGCAGCAGCGCTCACGGCTGGATACCGGGGTGGATCAGCAAGTATTGGAATGATGACCCGGAGCATCCGCCTTTCAAACCGGGCAAGGGGATGATTCGCCGACCTGACGTGGTGATCGTCAAGGATCCCAACAAGCCGCCGACGCAGGACAATATCAAGCAGGTGGTGGAGATGAAGTTCCCACCGGATCAGAAGAATCGCGAGCAAACTGAAGCATACGCAGCTATCGCTGGGGATGAGCGAAAAGTGGTTGAAATGAAATCAACCGAGTGCGACTGCAGCCAGGAAAACCAGCAGTCCGAGGTACCCGTCGAACAACTGGGCTGGGCCGCTGCGGCGGCAAGCGCTCTGATGTATATCCTGACCCGTGGCCGCTCGCCACGCCCGCCGCTTCCAGCACCTGCTTACTGATTTCGAGGAACACCCATGGCACAACCATTCGACCTGGCCGAGGAACTGGCCAAGCAGCCTCACCTACTGGAAATACCCGGTAACCTGCTGATGAAAGGCGGCCCGGAGGACTACATTGGGGCAGTGCTTTGCGTGCGCGGCACGCTCTACTTCAGAGAGGCACACACGCCCTTGGTACGTGAAGCGCTTTGCCAATGCTTCGACGAGTTCAAGCAGGTGGCAGAACCGCATCTGACTTGGTTGTGGCGGGAAGAGCCCCCCAAGGGTAAGCCGCTTATCGCCTACAAGGACGCAAAGCCGCTGCGGGAAATGATGCTGGAGATGGATGAGGATGATCACCTCAGCTTCTCCTACACCAATGGAAAAAACGCCCATGATGCCGGCGCATGGCTCTTCGATATCTACGGCAAGCGTGGATGGCAAGCCAAGATGGGGGACGGCCTAAGCGTTCTGGAGTTCTCGGTTCCATTGCTTTACCAAGAACAAAATCCCCTGTTTTTTCAGCAGCTATTCATGAGCTTCGCCCGTCGACTGAACCCCGAGCAGGGCTACGCCGGCCTGGCCTTCAACCTGTCACCGACTCGGCGCGATGAAAATGAACCCACCGAAGCCTTTATGGCTCAACGCATGCCCGGCCTGGATGTAGGTACCGCAGCGTTGCTCGCTAATCGCCCGGCGTTCAAGCATTCCAAGATCAAGAGCATCAGTTGGCTGACCTTACTCGACCAAGTGCGCCTGGATCAGGTGGGCGGCCTGGACGTGCTGCGCGGTCAACTGCCGTCGAGTCATTTCGCTTTCTACGAATGCGGCAACGGCGTAGTCATTCAAGCAGGCGCTCACCCCTACCTTGGCGGAGATGCTGACGACCCAAGGCCTGCTCCCTATGTGTTGCTGAACCATGCACTCAAGGGCATCCGCTACGAAACCGTAGGCTCCTTGCATGGTGGCTCACATGACGGGGAGTTACGGGTGGTGGGCTGGTCGGCTGATCAGTGGCTCAAGCGCCTCGATGTCGAAAACGGTGAGCTCGCGGCCTGGCAGACCAAGCTCATCAGCAACGAGCCCCACCTCAATGCCACGAACAGTCTGGCCGAGCGCATCTAGTGAAAATGTGTGGCTAGACGATGCAAGGTCATCGATCACCGAAAGGCCCTGGTTCTCGCCGAGGCGAGTTGTCAGGGCTGACCCGAGCCATGGCAAATGCCAATGAAATTGCCTGTGAAAACAAACCTGGAAGGAAGGTTCTGAGCTAACGGNTGTTCATCCTCCTTGGCTGCTAACCCCACGGTCCGGTGATCACCATTCTCTTGAAACAGATACAGCAGGTCGTAGGTTCTGATCTGTCGAGAAGGCCGGAATGACGGTAACCGATATAGATTCAGTCCACCCCTTGCCCGAGCATCACGCCGTTGACGACCTTGCCGTACAGGTTCACACCATCATCAGCGTGGTACTTGTCTCGGGTTTTCTCGATGGAGCCGTCGATCAGCCGAGGGTCCTGCGGGCGCTCGTGGCTGTTCATGTAGGCCGCCACATGCCAGGCATCGGCATCGCTGAGCGTACCGCCCTTGCCCAGCGGCATGTTGTGACGGATGAAGCCGGCGGCGGTGTTGATACGGTGCATGCCCGCCCCCCAGTTGTAGGAGTCCTTGCCCCATAGCGGCGGCAGGACATAGTCCTTGCCGGCTTTCTGCCCCTCACCGTTATCGCCATGACAAACCGCGCATTGCTGCTGATAGACCTGCTCGCCACGGGCCAGGTCATAGCCACCCGCCGGTTCCTGCACCACTGGATACAGCCGCCCCGGTAGCGCCTTGCCCACCGGGGCACCGGTCGCCAGCCAGTACGAATAGGCAGTGATGGCGTTGATGATGTGGCTGTCCACCGCTGGCGCGGTGCCGTTCATGCTGAACTGGAAGCAGCCCTGGATACGCTCGGCGAAGCTGTTGACCTTATCGTTCTTCTTTCGATAAGCCGGATACATGGTGTAGGCCCCCCACAACGGCGCCGAGTTGGCCTTGCGCCCCTGATC
Source organism: Pseudomonas jilinensis (assembly GCF_003586265.1). Taxonomy (NCBI): domain Bacteria; kingdom Pseudomonadati; phylum Pseudomonadota; class Gammaproteobacteria; order Pseudomonadales; family Pseudomonadaceae; genus Pseudomonas; species Pseudomonas jilinensis. Next base: position 171,250 of record NZ_QJSA01000006.1, read on the forward strand.
CAGATGGCAGTTGGTGCAGTTCATGCCGTTGCCGACATACTCACCGGCCTGGTTGCGGGTATCGACGAAGATCGCTCGGCCCTCACGTACCAGCTGGCCGAATCCATCGTTGGGCAGGTCTTTCTCGTGCGGAGGCTGAAACCACTCGCTGTATTCGGCCTTGGCCGGCGCTGCGGGTAGCTGACTCTGATCTTCCATGGCGATGGTCGCGGCATGGGCGGTGGCAGCGCTGGCCAGGCCAAGCGCGAAGGGGATCAGGTGTTTCATTGGGCACCTCCGGCAGGCAGGCCAGCAAAGTAGTCGGATACAGCTTGGATTTCCTCTTCACTCAAGGCCTTGGCGATATGCCCCATCAGCTCGTTGGGGTCATTGTGGCGAATGCCCTTCTGCCAGTCGTGCAACTGATTGGCCAGGTACGCAGCAGGCTGCCCGGCCAGGGGCGGGAAGGTCTTGCCAACGCCGACACCTCCCGGGCCATGACAGGACACGCACTCTGGAACATTGCGTTCCCAGGCGCCACGCAAAGCCAGGCGCGCACCGAGATCGCTGGCCGCTGCGGCACGGTTGGGCCTTGCGTACTGTGCCGCTGGTAACGCGGCGAAGAACCGCGTCACGGACTGGATGTCCTGATCACTAAGGCCTGCCGCGAACTGCTGCATGTACGGATTGAAACGCTTGCCGGCCTTGAAATCATAGAGCTGCTTGCTCAGATAATCGGCAGATAATCCGGCCAAACGTGGAAATCCGGCGGCCGCCACGCCCATCAAGGCATCGCCGTGACACGCTGTGCAAGTCAGCATCACCTGACTGACACCACCCTGCTGCGCAAGTGGCAGCGGCTCGAAGGCGAATGCGCCGCCACTCAATGCAACACATAATCCCAACAGGCTTAAACGAGAGGCTCTCATGGGCATTCTCTTCAATTGTTGTTATCAGGCTTTTCCAGGCGCACAACCAAGGCTGCGCGCTGTCAGTCACGGTTTGGCAGAACCCATGATGCTTTCCAGCATGTCTGGACGCGGCGCACCGTTGTGCTGCTGCAGACGGCCCGCATCATCGAGGTAGTAGATGGCCGGCGTCGCGGAGGCACCCATTTCGCCCATCAGCTCCATGTTGGCGTTCAGTTGCTCCGTGATTTTTTCGGGGATCTTGCCCAGCGGTTTGAGCGTGCTTTCGCGCCCGGCAGATTCATGCTCGCCGAGCGCCTTGCGCGGATCGCTGGCAGCGAGCAGCGCCGCCGCCTTGCTGGGGCTGTCCGGGCGCAGCATGCCGACCATAACGTGGCGTAGCTGCACACGCCCGGCCTCGACCCAGGGCCGCGCCTGACGCCAGAACATGTTGCAGTAAGGGCAGTTGGGGTCGGAGAACATGTAAACGACGCGTGCTGCCTTGTCGTCGCCATCGGCGATCCAGGTGCTGTCTTGCAACTGCTGCCACATCTCCTGACCCAGCGGCTGATAGACCAGACGCTCCAGTGGCGCCTTTGTCAGATCCTCCCCCTTGGCATTGAGCAAGGTGCCGATCAGTACATGCTCACCATCGGCCGTCAGGTACAGCGCCAGCCCCTGGCCGTTATAGCGCGCGGCATAGCCCTTGAGCCCACCAGGTGCGTCGAAGCTGCCCACTACCTTGGCCCCACGGCCTTCGACAGCCTTGATCGTCGCAGGCAGTTCATCGGCCTGGGCCAGTGGCGTCAGCAACAAGCCGAGCAAGGCTAGAGACTTGATTGAGTTCATGATCATTGATCCGTCTTCAGGGTTTCCAGAGCCCGAGCCAGGCTGGCGCGGGACAGTTCACCGAGGTGGCTGCCAACCTGGCGACCCTCGGCGTCGTAGAACAAGGTGGTGGGCAGCGCCCGTGAGCCGACCAGTTGCCCAAGGCGGACGCCACTGTCGAGCAGCACGTTGTCCAGTTGCAGCGCCTGGCTAGTGAGAAAGGCACTGACCTCGCCGGCACCCTCGCCCTGGTTAGCGAAGATGAAGGTCACACCCGGATGCTCACGCTGCGCCTCGGCCAGTACCGGCATCTCCCGCCGGCAAGGTGGGCACCAGGTCGCCCAGAGATTGATCACCATGGGTTGGCCAAGCTGTTCGCGCAGCACCACCGACTGCCCCTGGACATCGCGCAGGGCCAGTTCCGGCAGCCGTGTGCCCTGCTCCAGCGTGTGCAGCACCAGGCTGCCCATGCCCCAGATCAGCAGCCCCGTGGCCATCCCACCGCCCAGCGCCACACGCAACGGCGCGTGACGCCACAGATACCAGGCGCCCAGCAGCCCAGCCGCCAGCACACCGCCCCAGGCAATGAAGCCGCCGTCGCGAATGTCGATCACGCGCCAGAGGGCATCCTGGTAGTGCTCGAAATACAGCGCGACGAAAGCCAGGCGCGCGCCCAGCAAGGCGGTCAGCAGCAGGCGAAAGATCTGTTTTTCTGGATTGATCTGGCGTTTGCGCCCCAGCCACCAGCCGACCAGGGTTGCCAGCAGCAGGCTCACCAACAGCAATACATGGCCAACACCCAGCGCCAGCGGCCCTATGCCTATCGTCAACATCAGCCTCGCTCCATGGTGCTATCCCAGACCCGCAAAAACTGCTGTGCATCCGCCTCGCCGGTGATGCGTTGCTGGCGCCGCTCCTCACCGTCCGGGCCGATCAGCAGCAGAGTCGGCGGCCCCAACACCTGATAACGGCCGAGCAGTTCACGGCTCGCTGCCCCCGGTGCGGTGACATCCAGACGCAGCTTGCGCGCATCGGCCAGGCGCGCCTGCACCTCGGTGTTGCCGAATACCTCGCGCTCCATGACCTTGCACGACACGCACCAGTCCGCGTAGTAATCCACCAGCACCCATTGTCCCTGCGCCTTGGCTTCATCCAGTTCGCGCTGCAGGTGTTCGGGCTCGCGCACATCGACGAAGCTGGCCGTGCGTACCTCGCCCTGGGGCGCAGCGACAACAGTGAACACCCCCAACGGGCGCAAAGGATCGCTGCCGCCGGCAGCCGCGCCCAGCAGCATCGCCACGCCCCACAATCCGAGTAACGCCGCACCGGCATGGGCCAGCGCACGCTGCGCCTGTAACTGCACAGCCAGGTGCACGAGGCTGCTAGCCGCGAGGATCAGCCAGGCGCCGCTCAGCGCCAGCCAGATCGACTCGGCCAGCAGTGGTCGCAGCAGATAAAGCGCCGTGGCCAGGAAGAGAAAACCGAACACCGCCTTGACCCGCTCCATCCACAGCCCCGGCTTGGGCAGCAGGCGATTGCCCAGCGTTACCAGCAGCACCAGCGGCGTACCGATGCCCAGCCCCAGCGCGAACAGCACCAGGCCGCCCTGCAACAGGTCGCCACTCTGCCCGATGAACAGCAAGGCAGCCGCCAGCGGTGCAGTCATGCAGGGGCCGACCAGCAGACCAGAGAGCACGCCGAGCAAAGCGGCCCCCACCAGGCTACCGCCCTGCTGCCCGCGCCCGACCCGCTCCAGGCGATCCCGCAGCGCAGCCGGCAATTGCAACTCGAAGAAACCGAACATCGGCAGCGCCAACAGCACGAACAGCGCCGCGAACGAGGCGATCAACCAGGGTTGCTGCAACAGACTCTGCAGATTGGCGCCGAGCGCTGCCGCCAGTACGCCGAGCAGCGCATAGACCAGCGCCATGCTCAGCGCATAACTACCCGCCAGGGCAAAGCCACGTGATGGCGAAGCGCGGCTACCCACCACGATACCCGCAAGAATCGGCAGCATCGGCAGTGAACAAGGGGTGAACGCCAGCAGCAGGCCCAGGCCGAAGAACACTGCCATGCTCAGCCACAGCGCCTGCTGCTGCAGACCATCGAGCAAGGCCAGGTCATCGGCCCGACCGGCTTCGGTGGCGCCAGTACCACCAAGATCGAGCATCCGGGTCTGCGGTGGGTAACACAGACCGGCATCGGCACAGCCTTGCCACTGCACCTGGATACGCCCGCGCGCCTCGGCTGGCAGGGTCAGTTGCAGGCGCTCACGATAGATCTGCGAGGCACCGAAATATTCGTCCTCATGAGCCAGGCCCGGCGGTAGCTCTGGCGCCTGCTCATCGGTCAGGCCAGTGAACTTGAGCCGTTGCTGATACAGGTAGTAACCAGGCGCTATGTCCCAGCTCAGCGTCGTTTCACCTTCGCTCTGCTGCTGCACGTCGAGCACGAATGCCTGCTCGGCAGCGAGAAAGTCATCGCCCGAGCGCAGGCCGTCGATGGGCAACGAGGCAAACGCGGCGCTACAGAACAGACTGAGGAGAACAACGAGCAAACGCATGACGACACCGCGCAACTGAGGAGATGTCGAGGATGCCAAAGTGCAATTAACAGCCGATTAACAGCCCGCCAATCAGCGCCAATAATCCTGCCTTAATCGCGATGAGCGATACTGTCGACTCGCCCTCTGCCGCCACTACCGCCCATGCATGTTCTGCTTACCGAAGACAACTCGCTGATCGCCAGCGGCGTGATCGCCGGCCTGCAAGCCCAGGGGTTCACCGTCGCCCATGCGGCCAGTGCGGCGGCGACGCAAAGCCTGTTGCAGCACAGCCATTTCGACCTGCTGATTCTCGACCTCGGCCTGCCCGACGAAGACGGCCTGGCCTTGCTGCAACGCCTGCGCCGCGACGGCATGGCACTGCCGGTACTGATCCTCACCGCACGCGACGCCATCGCCGAGCGGGTTGCTGGTCTGCAGGCCGGCGCCGACGACTACCTGACCAAACCCTTCGATCTGCGCGAGCTGGCTGCCCGCCTGCACGCCCTGCTGCGCCGCGCCGCAGGCCGGACCACGCACCTGATCGATCACGGGCCATTGCAGTACGACCCGACCACCTGTGCGGTGAGTCTTTGCGGCCAGCCCATCGATCTTTCGCGCCGCGAACAGGCGCTGTTGCAGGCGTTGCTGCAGAATCCGGGGCGCATCCTCAGCAGCGAACACCTCAAGGACTCGGTCTACGGCCTCGATGACGAGGTCGAGAGCAACGCCCTCAACGTGCATATCCATCACCTGCGGCGAAAGCTCGGCAACGGCATCGTAGAAACCGTGCGCGGCCTGGGCTATCGCCTCGGCCCTGCCGGGCATGAGGGGCAGCAGCCATGACCTTGCGTCTGCGCCTTACCCTGGGCCTTGGCGCCGCCTTCGTCCTGCTCTGGTCGCTGGCCGCGACCTGGATGCTCTATGACTTGCGCAACCAGCTAATGCAGTCGCTCGACGAACGCCTGGCCGCCTCCGCGCGCATGGTTGCGGGCTTGCTGGTGCAACTACCGCAGGCACGCACGGCCAATGATGGCGTGCCACATTTGAGCGCAGAACAGTTGGGTATTCCCAACGGTCTGGCCTGCCAGATCAGCTCGCTGCGCGGCGAGGTACTGGCGCGCAGCCATTCGACCCCGGACGACCTGCTCGACGCGGGTCAGAAAGGTTTTCGCGACCAGATCATCGGTGACCGCCCCTGGCGCAGCTTCACCCTGATCCAGGGTGATCTGCGCATTACCACGGCCGATCGCCTGGATGAGCGCGCCACGCTGAAACGCTCGATCCTGCTGGCTGCGGCGCTGCCCGTCGTAGTCGCCCTGCTCGGTAGCCTGGCCTTGCTGTGGATCGGGCTCGGTCGCGGCCTGGCGCCACTGGAACGCATCCGCGCCGCACTCGCCGGGCGCAGCGCCAATACCAGCGAGCCGCTGCCCTTGACCGGTCTATCGGCAGAACTGGCGCCCCTGGTAGAGGCGCAGAACCAACTGTTCCAACGCATCGGCGACACCCTGGAGCGCGAACGCAGGTTGACCGACGACGCCGCACACGAACTGCGCAGCCCGCTGACGGCGGTGAAAACCCATCTGCAAGTGGCGGCAATGACCGAGGGCGACAACGCACGCACGGCCATCGCCATGGCCGAACAGGGCGCCGACCACCTGCAACGCATCCTCGAACAGTTACTGATGCTGGCACGGGTCGAGGGCAACCTGCCGTTCGATGAAGGCCTACCCTGCCGGCCGTTGCAGATCGCTCGTCAGGCCATCGCCGATGCCACGCAGAAAAGCGGTGCGGCAATCGAGCTGAGCTGCGCCGACGATCTGCCCGAACGCTGTCTGGCGATGCCACCGGCCCTGGCCATCGCGGCATTGCGCAATCTGCTGGAAAACGCCCGCCGCCACACCAAAGCAGGAACCTCGGTGTCTCTGCACATAGCCCTTGATGGCCCGCATGGCGTGCTGTTCAAGGTACGCGACCAAGGACCAGGCATTACCCCTGAACGCCTGCAGCGTTTCACCGAGCGCTTCTGGCGCAGCGCCGACAGCGACGGCAGCGGCCTTGGCCTTTCCATCGTCAAGGCCATCGCTGAACGTTGCGGCTGCACCCTGCAGTTCATCGCCCATGGCGATGGCCTGGAAGTGCAACTGGGCGCAGCGCTACGCCGCGAAACACCCTGAGCCCTCACTTGCGCGGCTTGGCCCGCGCAGTGGGCTCGGCAATCAAGGGATCGTCCGGCCAGTAGTGCTTCGGATACCGGCCTTTCAAATCCTTCTTCACATCCAGATAGGTGTTGGCCCAGAAGAATGGTCGTTGCTTCGTTGAAATACTCCAAGTGCCAGAAGTGCTGTGCTGGCACTTCTGGCACGGGAAAATATACTCGGAGTGAGCAGCACTCGCTGCCGGCGATGAATATTCTAGCTCTACGGTCTGCTGCTAAAGCCGGTGCTGGTGCGCATCAGCAGGCTGCGTTAAAGGCAACACGATACTTAACGTGCTGGCTTGTCCATCGATGAAAGCAACGCGGCCACCGGAGTTCTCCACGATACGGCGCACGATGGCCAGGCCAAGCCCCGTCCCCTCACTGCCCTGGCGCCCCTTGCTGAAACGCTGGAACATTGCTTCCCGCTGATCTTGTGCGACCCCCTCACCCTGATCGCAAACCTCAATGACGACATTCCCGGCGGACTTCCGCCCCCGCACCCGGACTGTCCCTGCGCCATGCAGCAGGGCATTCTCCAGCACGTTGAGCATCACCTCGCGTAATTCATCGTGATTACCCCGGCAAACCAAGCCATCCTCAACGTCAACGCTCAGCTCACGATCCCTGGCCTCGAACAAGGGCAGCATGCTCGCCACCGACTCACGGATCACACGTGACACGCGACTCGTCTGCTCGCCCCTCTGCTGCGTACCCGCCATTCCCTCCTGACGCGCCAGTTCGAGCAGTTGCCCGACCAAACGACGCATCTGACGCATTTCACCCTCCAAGGCCGGCCAATCCGGGCGTTCACTCTCGCGAGCCTCCTGCATGCGCAGGTCGAGCACCGTCAGTGGCGTGCGCAGTTCGTGAGCCGCATCCGCCACGAAACGACGTTCACCAGCAAAGGCCTCAGCCAGACGATCGAGTGCTCGATTGGCCGCTTCGGCTAAGGGCCGGATTTCCACGGGCAAATTGGTGAGAGGGATGCGTCGGTTCAACTCCCCGGGCCCAATGGAAGCAGCCAGATCGGCAGCACGCCTCACCGGGCGCAACGTCCAGTTGAGTAACCAGAGGATCAACAGCACTGACAACAGACCCAGCGGCAGCATGATCAAGAGGCTCTGCCGTAGACGTTCGAGCAGCAGACGATCAATCGTCCCGCGCTCTTTCGCATCGTTGCGCGTCACCATCAACGTCGCACCATCAGGCAGGCGCACCGGAACATTGATCACACGCCCACCGATTGGGCTCCAGCGCCACCAGCGACTTCCCTGCTCCAACATGGCAGTACGCAAACGGCTTGGTCGATCCAGGTTTTCCGAGAACCACAGCACTTCTCCCTGCGCCGAATAAAGGGTGTAGCCCAATGGCTCTCCGGCATAACTGAGCGGCAGCCGGCTCATGTCTCTCTCGTCCCGTATCCCCTCTGTGACGGCATGCGCCTGAAGCTCCAGCATCGTCCTTCGCAGCTCGTCACGGGTGCCATAGAGGTGAATCGCCAGGTTGCCGAAGCCCAATGCGAACACCAGCAACAGAGCAACCAGGATGCGCAGGCGCAAGCTTCTCCGCGTCGGATTAGTTCTCTCCCCCGTCAGGTTGGCGTCAGCGATCGCTGGCATAGTCGCCGCCCACAATAATGAGATCACTTATCATTTGTATTATCCATTAAGGGGAGTTCAGCAATAATGTCTATGCGACATGCCAATCGTCTACTGGGTTTTCGTCCTACGGTTCTCGCCGCGGCCATTTCGCTGGCACCAGCAATCGGATACGCCGCTGAGGGTACAGAGGCGCTGAACCTCAAAGACGTAGTCGTCACAGCATCTGGTTACGAGCAACAGTTGATCGAGGCCCCAGCCTCGATCACGGTCATCACCAAGGAGCAACTGGAAGGTAAGTACTACCGCGACGTCACCGACGCCCTACAGGACATTCCCGGCGTATCTATCGAAGGTGGCGCAGGCGGAAAGCTGGAGAGCACGTCGATCAACATCCGTGGTCTGGGTGAGGCCTACACGCTGTTCATGGTCGACGGCAAACCACTGGGTTCCTCAGGTGAGGCCTACTACAACGGTTTCGGCAGTGCGACTCAGTTCGGCTGGCTGCCGCCGATGTCGGCCATCGAACGTATCGAGGTGATTCGCGGCCCGATGTCTTCTTTGTACGGCTCCAGCGCCCTGGCTGGCGTGATCAATATCATTACCAAGAAGACCACAGCTGCGAGTTGGTCCGGCCAGATCAGCTATGACCACCTGCTACATGAAGATGACGCCGCCGGCACGGCGGGACAGACTCGCTATTACCTGAGCGGTCCGCTGGTCCAGGAGCATCTGGCCCTGAGCCTCTATGGCTCGCGCTACAAGCGCGACGAGGACGACATTGTCGGTGGTTACCCCGAGAAGACCAGCGAGAACAATACCGCCAAACTCGATTTCGTCCTGAACGACATGCACAGCTTCCAGCTGGAAGCCGGTCGTGCCAAGAGCGACAACCTCAAGACCGAGATCAGTGGTGCCCCTGGTGAGATGAACAATGACCGGACCCACTACGGCATCACCCATGATCTGAACTGGGGCAACGGCTTCCGCACCACCACGTTCGCGACCCAGGCTCGCGAACAGATCGAGAACGGCAGCTCGGAATCCGAGTACAGCGACGACCTGATCAACAGCAAGACCTTCATCCCGCTAGAACGCCACACCATCACCCTGGGCGGTGAGTACAAATGGGAAACCATCGATCATGACCAGGGCCGCTTTTACGGTGCCGATATGACACTGGAGCGTTGGCAGCGCGCCCTGTTCGTTGAAGATGAGTACGCACTGACCGACGCATTCTCGGTAACAGCTGGTCTGCGTTTCGATGAGAACGAACACTACGGCGAAGAAATCATTCCTCGCCTCTATGGCGTGTACCGCCTGAGTGACGAGTGGGTGCTCAAGGGCGGAGTCAGCGGTGGCTACAAGGCGCCTTCATTGAAGCAGGCCGACTCCAGCATTGTCGAGAATGCCGGCCGTGGCCGCTCTTATGACATGGGCAACTCGGATCTCAAGCCGGAAAGCAGTATCAACTACGAGATGGCTTTGATGTGGGATGCGGACAACGGTATCCAGTCCGGCGTCACCGTGTTCTTCACCGAGTTCGAGGACAAGATCGGTAAAAAATTGTGGTGCACCAGCCCGGCCAACAACCCGAGCTGCACCGTCAACGGCATCGCGCCGCGGCAGACCATCAACCAGTACGTGAACCAGGATCAGGCCGAATTGCGCGGCATAGAAGCATTCTTCAACGTGCCATTGAGCGCCTCAGTGGACCTGCGCACCAACTACACCTTCTCCGACAGCGAGATCACGGAGTCCGAAGCCTCGCCAGAGGACGTCGGCAAACCCTTCAACAACCTGCCCAAGCACATGTTCAACGTTGGCCTGGACTGGCGTGCCACCGATGCCCTGAACTTCTGGACAAAGGCCCGCTACAAGAGCGAGACCGTTTCGGACGAAGACCTGGAGCGACGCCCAGCCTATACCCTGGTCGATCTCGGCGGGCTGTACCGGGTCAGCAAGCACATGAACGTCTATGCCGGTCTGTACAACGTCTTCGACAAGGAAATTTCCAGCGAGGAATACGGCAAGACCCTGGACGGACGTCGTTTGAATCTGGGCGTCGCGCTGAGCTTCTGAGCAGTCACCCTGCGTTAAGAGTCAGGCGATAGCCCAGCCCACGCAGGGTCTCGATGCCGCTGTCGGCACCGGCATCCGCCAGCTTGCGCCGCAAGCGTGAAACCAACGCCTCGATGGCATTGGGTGTGACGGCCTCGCTGAGCGCATACAGGCGCTCCTCGAGGTGGTCCTTGATCACCACGCGCGGCACATTACGCAATAACTCCTCAAGCAGGGCCAGTTCACGTTTGGACAACAGCAAAGGGCATGTCCCCACGCAGACGTCTCGACTGTCCTGGCACAGGCTGAGATTTCCCAGTTGCAGGCGGCGCTCGCGGCGCGATCCAGGGCGTCGAAGAACAGCGCGCAAGCGCGCCTGTAACTCAGCCATCTCGAACGGCTTGAGCAGGAAGTCATCGGCTCCCGCATCAAGCCCGGCAACGCGCCTTTCAAGCGCATCGTTGGCCGTGAGGATGATGCAGGGCAGATCGTTGTTGCGGGTCGCAGAACGTGCAGCCAGGAGCGACAGGCCATCCATGTCGGGCAGGCCGAGGTCAAGAATCATCGCGTCATAGCGGCTCAGCTCCAGCATCGCCTGAGCCTGCCGCCCGCGCTCTGCGATATCGACCACAAAGCCGGTGCGCTGCAGGTGGCGCTGTAACAGTTCACCCAACGCCGGATGGTCTTCAACGACAAGCAATTTCATGACATGCACCGTGCGCTTGTCAGCCTTCGGTCAGCAAAGGCTGGGATAGTGAGAGCATCTTAGGACTAAATCATTATGATTAGCATTATCATCAATATACAAACGTATTTCGCTTCCCAAGGCCTCACAATCAGTCGGTGGGGCTGCTAATGGCACGTACTCATTCGTCTGAGAACGCCTTCCGCTATCGTCTGACGATTGCAGCCCGAACACTGCTCGCAGTCCTGGGGGGCTACGGCTTTGCCGCTCTGTGCTGCGCCAGTCTGGCCCTGGCACTGCCCCTGCCAAAACCGCAGGCGGTGCTCGCCGCCACGCAGCTGTCCTTCGCGCTGTACTGCGCCTTGGCGATATGGGCCTTCAGCGCCAAAAGTGTGCGACGTGCCTGGTGCGTGGCGACGCTGCTGTGTGCCATCCCTGCCGCACATCTGCTGATGCGGAGCGCCAACGTATGAAGCCATTGGCCTTCCGCCAGGCGAATGCCTGGCTGCACACCTGGACCGGCCTGCTGCTTGGCTGGCTGCTCTACGCCATATTCCTCACCGGAACGCTGAGCTTCTTTCAGGAAGAGATCAGTTACTGGATGAAGCCTGAGCTGCACACCGCTGGCCCAAGGGACGACAGCGCCAGACTTGCATTGGCGCAGTTGGAGAAGCACGCGCCTGATGCCGCGCAATGGAACGTAAGCCTGCCCGGACCACGCAATGCGGCATTGCAGATCCAGTGGTTCGAGCCGGGCGAACGCATCGGCAAGGGCGGCGGGCAGCGCCTGACGCTGGATACGAGCAGCGGCGAACCTGTGCAGGTGCGCGAAACACGCGGTGGTAGCTTCCTCTACCGCTTTCACTTCGAGCTCTACGCCATGCCTCGCGAGGTGGCGCGCTGGATAGTCGGTATCGCGACCATGCTGATGCTGGTCGCCATCGTCAGCGGCGTGATCACCCACAAAAAGATCTTCAAGGACTTCTTCACATTCCGACCAGCCAAGGGACAACGCTCCTGGTTAGATGCTCACAACGTAACCGCGGTGCTCGCCCTGCCCTTTCATTTCATGATCACCTACAGCGGCTTACTGCTGCTGATGTTCATGCTCATGCCCTGGGGCGTCGAAAGCGCGTACCAGGGTGATCGTCAGGCGTTCTTCAGCGAAGCCGGTGGTCGCGGAGGCGGTGGTCGGGGAGCCCCAATCGATGCGCCGCGACAACCAGTCAAACCGGCGCAAATGACCGATCTCGCTCCCCTTCTTGCCCATGCTCAACAGCGCTGGCCGCAGGGTATCGCCAGCCTCTCGATCTCCGCCCCCAATACCGAGCGAGCCGTGGTCGAACTGCGACAGCGCGGTGGCGACAGCCTGCTCGAACGCGGCAATGGCGAGCGTTTGCGCTTCAACGGCGTGACTGGTGCAGCCATGAACGCCCCCAAGGCGACACCAACGCCAGCAGCAAGCGCTGTCTACAACGTATTTACCAGCTTGCACCTGATCCGCTTCGCGGGGCCACCGCTGCGCTGGATGTTCTTTCTCAGCGGCCTGCTGGGTACGGCCATGATCGCCACCGGGCTGGTGCTATGGGTGGTAAAACGCCTGCCTGAGCGCAAGAAGCTGAGCGGTACCCCGTTCGGTCATCGCCTGGTCGAAATGCTCAACGTAGGCTGCATTGCCGGCCTGCCAGTGGCTATCGCCGCCTACTTCTGGGCCAACCGCCTTTTGCCAGCAGGGCTGGAGCAACGGGCCGACTGGGAGATTCGGTGCTTCTTCATCGCATGGGCCCTTTGCCTGCTGCATCCCCTGCTGCGCTCGCACAAGCGTGCCTGGCTCGAGCAGACCAGCTTTGCCGCATTGCTGTTCGGTGGCCTGCCCTTCTTTGCTCTGCTCCAACCAAGCAGCAGCCTGATAACGACAGTGAGCCAGGGCCACTGGTTACTTGCCGGTATGGATCTGGCCCTGCTGGCCAGTGCTGCCCTGCTAGCCCTGGCGACCTGGCATATCGCCCGTCACCAAGCCATGCCGAGCAAACTGCGCCTGACGCGCAAAGTAACTCAGGAGGCCGCAGCATGATCGTGCTTTGCCTTGCCTTGTGCTTCAGCGGTTTCGGCTCGCTGTGTCTTGGAGTCGATCGTCATCATGAGCAGGTATACGGACATAAACCTGCTCCCCTCAGGCGCCAACTGCTGCGCCTGCTTGGCTGGCTGCTTTTGGCTAGTGCTGCTGTACCCGCGATCTTCGCGCTCGGCACCTCGATAGGACTGGCGCTGTGGGCATCGGTGCTGAGCCTTGCTGCCTTTGCCCAGATAACGCTGCTCAGTTATCGACCCAACCTGGTCCCGGCGCTGAGCATTGGTGCCCCGCCGCTCGCCCTTTTCCTACACCTCATCTGATGGAGTTTCCCAATGCGTATCTTTTTACTCGCCAGCCTTTTGCTGGCCCCCCTCGCTGCCCAAGCACACACCTTTCTGGTCAAGCCCGAGCAAACGGACGATCAGCTATCGATAGCGGTGCTGATGACGGAGAAACTCTTCCAGGGCGAACGCCTACTCAGTAGCGGCGATGTCAGCCTGCGCTTACTTAGCGCAGAAGGACAACAAGACATCACCTTACACGCCGACGAAACAGCCAAAGCCCTCATCGGCGAGATCCCGGCGCCGGCCAGCAGTGCCATCGCCGTCGCACGTAGCGCCCCGCGCTATCGCGCCATTGAGAAAGGTCAACAGACCAAAGACCCGGCCAAGACGCTGCGTATAGAAGCCTTCGCCAAGGCGCTGATCAACCCGCAAGGTTCGGGAGAGGCCTACACCATGCGCGCGGGTGATCGACTGGAACTGGCCCCGCTGGATAACCCTGCACACCTGAGCTCAGGCGATACCCTGCGCGTGATAGTGCTGTTCGATGGCCAGCCATTGGCCAATGCCCGAGTGGCTGCCATGGCACCACAGCAGGATCGCCTGGTGGCGCATACCGACGCCAATGGTGTCGCCAACCTGCAATTGCCTGCAGCTGGGTCGTGGGTCATTCGCAGTAGGCATCATATCGATGAAGTAGATGCGCGTAGCATACGTTACGAGGCCAATACCAGTATGCTTATTAAAATAAACCCAGAAGACACACTAGTTTCACAATGACCATCTTATCCAACCACTTCGCCTATTTACTGCCAGTTAAATAGGCCACACACTTTGCGGTCAAAAAAATAGGCAGCCATATGAATGGCTGCCTGCCTGAATTGCTTTCTGAATAAGACTATGGAATCAATTCAAGTCAAAGCGATCAGCATTCATAACTTTCGCCCATGCAGCAACGAAATCACTGATAAACTTTTCGTGGTTATCATCCTGAGCATAGACCTCAGCATAGGCACGCAGAATCGAATTGGAACCGAACACCAAGTCTGCACGCGTTGCTGTCCATTTCAACGCACCTGTTTTGCGATCACGGATCTCGTACAAATTGCGACCTGCCGGTTTCCACACGTTTGCCATATCGGTCAGGTTGACGAAAAAGTCATTGGTCAGCTGGCCTTCGCGGTCAGTAAATACTCCATGCTTGGTTCCACCATGGTTAGTACCCAGCATACGCATGCCACCAACTAGCACGGTCATTTCAGGCGCAGTCAGACCTAGTAGTTGGGTACGATCAAGCATCAACTCTTCCGCACTCACCGTATAGTCTTTCTTCATCCAGTTGCGATATCCATCGGCAACCGGCTCCAGCACCTCAAAGGATTCGACATCAGTCATCGCCTGGCTGGCATCACCACGGCCCGGCGTGAACGGTACGCTAATCGCAAAACCAGCCGCCTTGGCAGCATGCTCAATCCCCACATTACCCGCCAGCACTATTACATCAGCAACGCTAGCCCCCGTTTGTGCAGCGATGCCCTCCAGCACGGTAAGCACCTTAGCGAGACGCTCAGGCTCGTTGCCTTCCCAATCCTTTTGCGGAGTCAGGCGAATGCGTGCACCGTTTGCACCGCCACGCTTATCAGAGCCCCGGAAGGTTCGCGCGCTGTCCCAGGCGGTGCTGACCATTTCACTGATACTCAAACCACTGGCTGCAATCTTTGATTTTACTAGAGCAACGTCATAATCACGCCGACCAGCAGGAACTGGATCTTGCCAGATCAGATCTTCTTGTGGCGCCTCCGGTCCGATATACCGACTTTTCGGGCCCATATCTCGGTGAGTCAACTTAAACCAGGCACGAGCAAAAACATCCGAAAAGTACGCAGGATCCTTGTAGAACCGCTCGGAAATCTTGCGGTATTCAGGATCCATTTTCATGGCCATATCGGCATCAGTCATGATTGGGTTGTAGCGGATCGTTGGATCCTCCACGTCTACCGGCTTATCTTCTTCTTTGATATTAATGGGCTCCCATTGCCATGCTCCAGCGGGGCTCTTCTTTAGCTCCCAGTCATAGTTGAGCAGCAGATAGAAATAACCGTTATCCCACTGAGTAGGATGGGTGGTCCAAGCACCTTCAATACCGCTGGTCACCGTATCGCGGCCAATGCCCCGGGTAACATGGTTGTTCCAACCAAGGCCTTGCTCTTCAACATCTGCGGCTTCCGGTTCAGGACCAAGATTCTTGGCATTACCGTTACCATGGCATTTACCTACAGTGTGCCCACCTGCAGTAAGCGCAACGGTTTCTTCATCGTTCATTGCCATGCGAGCAAAGGTAACACGGACATCATGGGCGGTCTTAAGTGGATCAGGTTTGCCATCAACACCCTCAGGGTTGACATAGATAAGTCCCATCATGACTGCAGCCAATGGATTATCTAGGTCACGCTCGCCAGAGTAGCGGCTACCTTCACTACCAGTGGGGGCAAGCCATTCCTTTTCTGAGCCCCAGTAAGTGTCCTGCTCGGGATGCCAAATATCCTCACGACCAAAAGCAAAACCGAAGGTCTTCAGGCCCATGGACTCATAAGCCACGTTGCCAGCCAGCACGATCAAATCAGCCCAACTGATCTTGTTGCCGTACTTTTTCTTGATAGGCCAAAGTAGCCGACGCGCCTTGTCCAGATTGGCATTGTCCGGCCAAGAGTTCAGTGGAGCAAAACGCTGGTTACCGGTGCCGGCACCACCGCGCCCATCCGCAATCCGATAAGAACCTGCCGCATGCCAAGCCATTCGAATCATCAAACCGCCATAGTGCCCCCAATCAGCCGGCCACCAGTCCTGGCTGTCCGTCATCAGTGCGGTGAGATCACGCTTTAGAGCCGCCACGTCTAGTGTTTTGACGGCTTCTCGATAATCGAAGCCTTGCCCCAGCGGATTGGTCTTAGTGTCATGTTGGTGCAGGATTTCTAAATTCAGGGCGTTCGGCCACCACTCCATGTTCGACTTACCAACAGATGTATTGCCTCCGTGCATCACAGGACATTGACCTGCAGATTTCTGACTTTTCGGATCCATCTCATACTCCCAGGCTTTGTGTAAACCAGCACGCAACGTACGCCGCAAGCTGATCGGGTTCACAGTTGGCGCTTGGCCAACTGTTCATGATCGCCACTAACCATAGCTGAAAACGAGCGCATAGGTACTCCCCAGGGTATTCATACTTTCTATAAGCGCTGTAGGTTTTTTTATTACTTCGCCTACTGGCGGCGTCATTTGAGGAAATACTGCAGGCGAGAAAGCATGGCTTCTGGAATGCTGTGCCAGAGTAGGGATCATCGCGAGGGAAGGCCGATTGTGGCGGTTTTACGCTCTTTTGCAGCGGTGCTGCCTCGCGAATAGTCGCTCAAATCAACAAAAATGAGCGGAATAATTAAAACTCCGGGTTTCCGCAGTAGGTGTGTCTGCTCTCGCACAGCCCCCTAGGCCCGTCCCGCCAGAGCCATTCGTACACCGAAGCCAATCAGAATGGACGCAAACAGCCAGCGCTGGAGGGTTTGGGCCAGTGGTCGCTGTGCCAGCCAGCGGCTGAGCGCGGCGCCTGCAGAGGCGTATAGCAAATCGAAGCACAGCCCCGTGAATACCAGCACGATACCGAGAAGGGCAAATTGCCCGGCGACTGCGCTCTCCTCCGGGCGAATGAACTGCGGTAATAGAACCGAGCAGAACAGTAGTGCCTTGGGGTTGCTTATGTTGGTGATCAATCCCTTACACAATGAAGCGCGCCAGAGTTGCACATCACTGCGGCTGTTTCCTACAGGGCATGCTGCTATCAGTGACGGCGCCCGAAAGATCCTGATAGCCAGCCAGACCAGATAGGCGGCGCCCATAAGGCGCAGCACCTCGAAGATCTCGGGCGAAGACTTGAGCAACGCCCCCAGCCCCAACGCAGCTATCAGCACATGCGCGCCTCTGGCCAATCCCAGGCCAGCGGCAACAGCCATGGCATGAGCACGCCCTTGGGTAGCCGCAGTCTGCAACATCAGCACCATATCTGGGCCCGGTACCAGATAGACAACCACCAGCGCCCCGACAAACATCCATAAATCAGCCATCACGCCTCCCGCGACTTTCGCCTAGCAGCCAGATAAGTCATTACATATCAATCAGTTACAGATATTTATTGCGAGTCGCAAGATCATCACTTCTTTATATTCTTTTTTATTCTAAGCATAGAACCAAATAACAGTTACGCTCTAGCTTAAATGAATACCCCCACGGGTATAGCTCCGGAGTGTAATCATGCAGCCTCATGTAGAAGCTTTTTTCGACCCAGCAACTTACACCTACAGCTACGTCGTGACCGACCTGGCGAGCAAGCACTGCGCCATCATCGACTCGGTACTCGACTACGATCCCGCCGCGGGGCGTACTTCCTACAAGAGCGCGGATCGCCTGATTGCCTATGTGCGCGAGCAGCAACTGCAGGTGGACTGGCTGTTGGAAACCCATGTACACGCTGACCACCTCTCCGCTGCTCCCTACCTGAAACGCGAACTGGGCGGGACGCTGGCCATCGGCGAAAACATCACCATAGTTCAAGACACCTTTGGCAAGCTGTTCAACGCCGACGCCGAATTTGCTACCGACGGCCGTCAGTTCGATCACCTGTTCAAGGATGGAGATACCTTCAATCTGGGCAGTATTGAGGCCCGCGTCATCCATACCCCGGGCCATACCCCGGCGTGCATGACCTACTTGATCGGTGATGCCGGCTTTGTCGGCGATACCCTGTTCATGCCCGACTACGGCACCGCACGTTGCGATTTCCCCGGGGGTGATGCGCGCACGTTGTTTCAGTCGATTCGCAAGCTGTTTACCCTGCCCGACACAACGCGCCTGTTTATGTGCCACGACTACAAGGCACCGGGGCGTGATGACTTCCGCTACCAAACCAGCGTTGCTGAACAACGCGAGCTGAACGTGCATGTGCATGAAGGCATCAGCGAGGCTGACTTTGTTGCCATGCGCAGCGCCCGTGATGCCACCCTGGGCATGCCGACCCTGATTCTTCCGTCAGTGCAAGTGAACATGCGCGCCGGCCAATTGCCTCCCGCCGAGGACAACGGGACCCGTTACCTGAAAATCCCCCTCGACGTGCTCTGAGGAACTGCCCATGGATACCCTAAAGCACCTGAGCCCATTTATCGCCGTAGCCGCGCAATTGCAGCCAGCGGACATGGGCACCCTGGCCGCTGCCGGCTTTCGATGCGTAATCAACAACCGTCCTGACGCTGAAGGGGAAAACCAGCCCAGCTCCGCCGAGATGCAAGCGGCAGCCTTGGCCAGTGGGCTGCAGTACCATTACTTGCCGGTGCTTTCCGGGCAGATCAGCGATGAAAACATCGCCGCGTTTACCGCGCTGCTCAACCAGGTTCGTGGCCCGGTTCTGGCCTTCTGTCGCACCGGCACCCGTTCCACAAGCCTGTGGGCGTTGAGCGAGGCACATCATCTTGACCCGCTGGTACTACTCAATACTGCGCGGGGCAATGGCTACGACCTCAGCGGCTTGGCCCCACGCCTTGAACAGCGTTGGCAGCAAGCGCCCGTCAGCCAGCCGCAGAGCAGCGCATCAGCCACCCAACGCTACGACGTCGTAGTGGTGGGCGGCGGTGCGGCAGGTTGTGCGGTCACCGCCAGCTTGTTGCGCCGATCGCCAGAGCTGCGCATTGCCGTGGTTGAACCCCGCGACCAGCATTACTACCAGCCTGGTTGGACGTTGGTGGGGGCTGGTATTTTTGAACGCGCCCGCACAGAACGCGCAATGGCTCGTTGCATCCCCAATGGAGCGCAATGGATTCGAGCAGCTGTGGCTGGCTTTGAGCCCGAGAAGCAATGCATCGTGCTTGAAGATGGCAACCGCATTGGGTACCGCGCCCTGGTGGTATGCCCAGGCTTGAGCCTGGACTGGGATGCGGTCGAGGGCCTCAAGGCGACCCTAGGCAAGAACGGCGTCACCTCCAACTACCAGTTCGAACTTGCCCCCTATACTTGGCA
This sequence comes from Pseudomonas jilinensis, assembly GCF_003586265.1. NCBI lineage: Bacteria > Pseudomonadati > Pseudomonadota > Gammaproteobacteria > Pseudomonadales > Pseudomonadaceae > Pseudomonas > Pseudomonas jilinensis. The sequence continues at coordinate 190,466 of NZ_QJSA01000006.1, forward strand.
ACTGGTGCAGAACCTGCGCCGCGGTCTCGCCCTGTTCACCCAACCACCGATGCCGATTAAGTGCGCCGGTGCACCGCAAAAAGCGCTGTACCTGTCCTGCGACTGGTGGCGCAAAGAAGGCGTGCTGAAGGATATCGAGGTGGAGTTCTCCTCGGCCGGCGCCGTGCTATTCGGCGTACCGACCTTCGTGCCGCCGCTCATGAAATATGTCGAGCGCTACAACGCCCGTCTCAATTTCAACACCACCCTTACGGCAGTGGATGGCCCTGCACAAAAAGCCTGGTTCAAACAAGTCAATGCGGCCGGCAACAGCCAGATCATCGAAAAAGACTTCGACTTTCTGCATGCCGTGCCATCTCAGCATGCACCGGACTTTATACGCCAAAGCCCTCTGGCCAATGTCGACGGCTGGGTTGAGGCCGACCATGAAACCCTGCGCCACCCGCGCTACGGCAACATCTTCAGCCTGGGCGATGTGTGCGCCGCACCCAATGCGAAAACGGCAGCGGCAGTTCGCAAACAGGCCCCGGTGGTGGCCGAGAACGTGATCGCCGTGCTGACCGGCAAAGGGCCACGTGCCCTCTATGATGGGTATGGCTCCTGCCCGCTCACTGTTGAGCGCGGCAAGGTGGTACTGGCCGAATTCGGCTACGGCGGCACGCTTTTGCCCACCTTCCCACTTGATCCCGCTGTGCCGCGTCGCCTGGCCTGGGAGCTGAAGGTGAAGATGATGCCGAGTATCTACTTCGACATGATGTTGCGTGGCCGCGAGTGGCTGGCAGAACCCAAGCACCTACCCCATGAACCCATGCCGGTGGAAGCCACAGCGGCCTGCAACTTCGAGAAGGACGCCGGCCAATGAAACTAAGCCGCTGGCTGCCATGCCTCGACTGGAGCCAAAGTTACGACCGCAGCAGCGCCGCCCAGGACGGTCTGGCGGCACTGATCGTGACACTGATGCTGATTCCCCAGAGCCTGGCCTACGCCATGCTTGCCGGGCTGCCGCCGGTAACGGGCCTGTATGCCAGCATAGTGCCACTGCTGGCCTATGCCCTGTTCGGCTCCAGCCGCACCCTGGCGGTCGGACCCGTGGCCGTAGTCTCGCTGATGACCGCAGCATCACTGGCCCCGCTATTTCCTGCTGGCAGTGCCGAGTATATCGGCGCGGCCATGTTGCTGGCCCTGATGTCCGGCTTGCTGCTCGCACTGATGGCGGTATTGCGCCTAGGCTTTCTCGCCAACTTCCTCAGCCATCCGGTGGTTTCCGGCTTTATCAGTGCCTCGGGCATTCTGATTGCCGTAGGCCAGCTCAAGCATCTACTGGGGGTATCGGCCTCCGGGGAAAGCCTGCCGCAAATCCTGCCGCAGCTCTGGCAGAACCTGCCGAAAAGCCATTGGCCCACCCTGCTGATCGGCCTGCTCAGCCTGGCCTGGCTGTGGTGGTCAAGGGCCCGGCTGAAGGCGCTGCTGCAGCGCCTAGGGCTATCGGCACAGAGCGCTGGCAACCTGGCCAAGGCCGGGCCGGTGCTGGCAATAGTGGCGGCCATAGTCGCCGTCACCTTACTGCAGCTGGACCAGCTTGGAGTCAGGGTGGTCGGCGCCATTCCCCAGGGCCTGCCCGGCCTGACCCTGCCCACACTCGACCTGAACCTGGCCTTGCAACTGCTGCCGGCAGCGGTACTGATAAGCCTCGTGGGCTTTGTCGAATCGGTCTCGGTTGGCCAGACTCTGGCCGCCAAACGCCGCCAGCGCATCGAGCCGGACAATGAGCTGCTCGGCCTCGGCGCAGCCAACCTCGGCGCTGCCTTCAGCGGCGGCTTCCCGGTTACTGGCGGCTTTGCCCGTTCAGTGGTCAACCATGATGCCGGCGCACAGACGCCCATGGCCGGGGTCTTCACCGCCGCCGGCATAGCCCTGAGCGTAATGCTCCTGACCCCGCTGCTGCACAACCTGCCCCAGGCCGTACTGGCCGCCACTATCATCGTCGCGGTGCTTAGCCTGGTCGACCTGAGCTCGCTGCGCCGCACCTGGCGCTACTCGCGCCAGGACGGCACTGCGCAACTGGCCACCCTGCTCGGCGTGCTGCTAATTGGCGTGGAAGCCGGCATCCTGATAGGTGTGGCGCTCTCGCTGCTGCTATTTCTCTGGCGCACCAGCCAGCCCCATATGGCAGTGGTCGGCCAGGTACCGGGTAGTGAGCATTTTCGCAATGTCGAACGCTTCGCCGTCATCGAGTCTCCCAGCGTGCTGTCGCTGCGGGTCGACGAGAGCCTGTACTTCCCCAACGCCCGCTACCTGGAAGACCGTATTGGCGAACTGATCGCAAGCCGCCCCCAGGTTCGCCATCTGGTGCTGATGTGCTCCGGGGTCAACCTGATCGACGCTAGTGCCTTGGAGTCGCTGGAAGCCATAGTCGAACGCTTGCATACGGCAGGTGTGCAGTTGCACCTATCAGAGGTCAAGGGCCCGGTGATGGATCAATTGCGCCGCTCCAGTTTTCTCGAGCAGTTTGGCGGCCAGGTATTTATCAGCCAGTTCCAGGCCCTAAAAGCCCTAGCCCCACAGATCGCTTTTGAGACACTTGGGCAAGGCTCATACAGAGCAGATTCAACCGTTCAGTTCACAAGGAAAACCCCATGAAAAGTGCGCATGACTTGGTCACCGAAGCCAAGGCCCGCATCCACGAAATCAACATTGATGCCGCTGACGCCGCAATCCACGAAGCAGACGTTCTGCTAGACGTACGAGAGGCTGACGAGTTCCACGCAGGACACATACCTGGCGCGATAAACATTCCGCGCGGCTTACTGGAATTCAAACTGAGCAACGATCCGAAGCTATCAGCTCGTGACATGAAGATTGTGCTGTACTGCAAAACGAGTGGCCGGGCAGCCTTGGCTGCTTGTTCCTTGCACGATATGGGCTACCTACAGGTGCAATCAATCGAGGGTGGTTTTGATGCTTGGTTCGCTGCCGGCAAGGACTTGACTACACCTAGCCTGCCGACCTTTGACTGAGAGGAAGAAATAAATGAAACGATTGTTGCTATCTACTGCATTGAGCTTGCTCGCTCTTACTGCGCAGGCCGCTGATATTGGCGTCACCGCCCATGAGGTACATGCTCGAGTCCAGCAGGCTGACGCCAAAGTTCTGTTCGTCGACGTCCGCGACCCAGTTGAGATCATGTTCGTCGGCTTCACCGACGCCGTGCATATCAATGTTCCCTACCTTCTGGTTGACCGCAGCGCCTGGGACGAACAGCGTGGCACTTACAAAATCGCGCAAAACCCAAACTTCATTACCGAAATCCGTGCCGAGTTGAAAAAACGAGGCCTCGATGAGAATGCCGAGATCATCACCATGTGTCGCTCCGGCAGCGAACGGGGCGAACCAAGTGCGGCTTTTCTCCGTGAGAACGGTTTTCCCAATGCTCGTTATGTAATCAATGGATTTCAGGGCTCGGCAATTAAGGAAGGCGCACATGCAGGCTTTCGTTTGCAGAACGGCTGGCAAAACTCCGGCCTGCCGTGGAGTCCGAAGATGAACCCGGAAAAGATGTACCGCCCATAACGTCGGCACCAAAATAACCATCACACACAGAGGGAATACATCATGAAATCAAACGTTGGCGGCATCGACAAGATTGCTCGAATCGTGGTTGGTATCGCGCTGATCGTATGGACATTCTTTGGCGGCCCAGTATGGGCTTGGATCGGTGTCCTGCCATTGGCCACCGGCCTACTCGGGTGGTGCCCGGCTTACACTCTACTTGGCATCAAGACCTGCCCGATCAAGAAATAGACCTACTGCCGGGCCGTCTTCTCAGGTCGTCCGGCCTATCAAAGTGATAGTAAGTCTCAGGTTTTCTTTTCACGGAGAGTTGTTAGCTCGCCTGAAACCGGGTAGGAAACTTAGTCATTAAGAAATTTTAAACTTGGTGCGATTCTCAAAGACCTGATAGCCGCCCCCCACCATCACTCTGCCGACCTTGCTACGGGCAAGTGTATTTTTGTGCTGACTCAACTCACATTTACTAGGAAAAAAGAATGACTACAGAAACCAATGAATCAATGCCCATAAATATCGGCATTAGTGCCGATGACCGTAAGAAAATTGCTCACGGCCTATCTGGGCTGCTGGCTGACAGTTACACCTTGTATTTGATGACCCATAACTTTCACTGGAATGTAACCGGACCACAATTCAACGGGTTGCATCAGATGTTTATGACGCAATATACCGAGCAATGGAATGCTCTGGACATGATTGCGGAACGCATCCGTGCACTCGGGCATCCCGCACCGGGAACCTACAAAGCGTTTATCCAACTCGCGTCCATTGCTGAAGTTGAGGGAGTACCGAAGTCTAACGATATGGTTCGGCACTTAGTCACAGCGCACGAGGCAGCCGCACGAACCGCACGCAAGATGTTCCCTCTGGTCGATGCTGCAGATGATCAGCCGACTGCTGATCTACTCACCCAGCGAATTGAAGTTCATGAGAAAACAGCATGGATGCTGCGTAGCCTTCTGGAATAGTAAAAATGGACGCCCTTAGCCTAAATAAGGGTTAAGGGCGACTACTTTCAGGTTGAGCCGGCTGCTGAAGTGCTCAAGCTTGGTTAAAAGCTGAATACCTTGCGCTGCTTTTCAAGCATGGCGCTTGCCATGGCGTCAGGCTTGGCGACTGAGACACCCTCCTTGAGTTGCGCCTGGGTATAACCGGTGTTGGGCAAATAGAGCGCACAGACCGACGCAGTGGCACCTTTTTGCATGGCGGCATTTAGCAGTTGCGCCGGAGTCACATCATTGGGTTTCAGGGCTTCACCTCCTGCCTCCTTGAGCGCCAGAGCACCCGCCTGGTCGCAAAGCAGAATATCCACCTGAGCCCCCTGCGCCTGCATCTGGTTGGCCAGTACCATGGCCATACCCTGGGTCATATTGCTTGCGTCACTGACTATGACTGTTACCGCTTGGGTTTCGGCCATGGCCATGGTGGTGAGACCAGACAAGGCAATAGCTGTTAGTAATTTTTTCATGTGTTTCTCCTTGATCAGAAAAAGATGCGGTGGCGTCAGTCAGACCAGTTGCTGTAACTAACCACACAATACCCCCGTGGGTATATTGCTCATCCTAGACTTTATGCTGCCCCGTGCCCAGTAACGCAGCCGCGACATAATGTCCGAAGTTCTTGTATGAGCCACCACCTAGATCGAGCGTAAACATCTTCTCCATAATTAGAGCAACACATGCCTGCTCTCCAGTTGATGCCAGCGCAGCAGTCGATCAGCCGTAGGCAATGCGTCGGCACTATGACCGAGCAGCAACACCGTGCGCCCCTGCAGCCAGGTATCGAGGCCTGGTTTGATGCGCTCGCGGGTGACCTGATCGAGGCCAGAAAAGGGCTCGTCAAGGATCACCACAGGCACAGTGCGAAGCAGCACCCTAGCCAGGGCAAGGCGTCGTCCTTCGCCACCGGACAACTGCCTACCGCTCTCCCCGACCCAGGTATTCAGGCCAGCGGCAAAGCCTTCCACCGTATCGGCCAGGGCAACCATCTGTAGAACCTGCCAAAGTTGTTCATCACTGGCATTTGGGTTACCCAGCAGCAGGTTATCGGCGATGCTGCCATGCAACAGCTCGGTTTCCTGAGTCAGGTAGGCCACCTGGCTACGCCAGGCGTCCAGATCGAACCGGAGCAAGGGGATACCCGCCACGCTGACCTGGCCGGAATCCGGGTCAATCAGACGCGCGGCCAGCGCCGCCAGGGTAGATTTGCCGCAGCCTGAAGGCCCGACTACAGCAAGGCGCTCACCGGCGGACAGGTGCAGATCGAGCTGGGCAATGCCGGCATGATCGACTTCAACCGCCTGCCAGCTTAGGCTGATTTTCTCAGGAATGGGATCCGGTTTATCTGGGCTGTGCAGGCGTCCGGCCAGGGCCACCTGCTGGTTAAGGCGGGCCGCCGCTGCACAGGTGCCCCCCCATTGGCCAAACGCCGCCGGCAACGACGCAAAAGCTTCGTTAAGGGCCATCAATGCCAGGGCAATCAGCACCACAAACGGCCCGCTGAGCAGCCCCTCCTGATAAGCAAAAACCCCGGCAAACAGACCCAGCAGACTCGCCCCCAGCACACCGAACAGCACCAATGACTGGGCCAGTAACACACGCCCCTGCAAGGTCAGCTGTTCATCCAGCAGTTGCTGGCTTCGTTCCAGCAGGGCTTGCCGATGCAGCCCCAGGCTCGCGGCGGCCGACAGTTCAGCTAGCCCCTGTAACTGCTCGATGCACTTCACGCGTAAGCCATCAAGCTGCTCGACACGCCTGGCACTCAGGCGCAATCCGGCCACGGCCATACCAACCGTCACCAGCAGTAACAGCGACAGCAGGAGTAGCAGCAGGGTCAACGCTAGCCCAGGGTGCGCCAGCGCCAGCAAGGCGCAGACCAGCCCAATCGCTAACAGCGCCACGGCCGGAGGTGCCAGTAGGCGCAGGTAGAGGGTGTCCAGGGCATCGATATCGGCGGTTAGGCGATTAAGCCACTGGGCGGCCCGCAGCTGCCCCAGGGTGGCACCATCCAGCTGCGCCAGGGCGCTGAAGTGACGCACGCGCAGATCCGCCAGCAAGCCAAGTACCGTGTTGTGGTTGAACACCCGTTCGCAGTAGCGAGCTAGGGTGCGCGACAGGGCAAAAAAGCGGATACCGCCACCCGGCACATAGATATCGAACAGCACCTTCTCCCCTGCAGCCCAGAGCAATGCGGTGACCCCAGTTGCAGTGATAAACCAGCCCGACAGAGCCAGCAAACCAATGGCGCTGAGCACAGTCAGCAACATCAGCAGCGCGCCCACCAGCAGCCGGCCACGCCATTGGCGCATATGCTGCAGCCAGGGCCATAACTCACGCATCGGTCAGGCTCCCGTTGCTCAGGCGCAGCACCCGATCGGCCATGCCTATCAGAGCCGGGTGATGGGTGGCCATGATCAGGGTGCGACCGGCGGCGGCCAGGCCCTGCAGGGCCTCGACCACTTCCGCTTCGCTCTGTTCATCGAGGCTGGCGGTGGGCTCGTCGAGCAACAGCAGCGGCGAATCGCTCAACCACACCCGGGCCAGGGCCAGGCGCTGGGCCTGGCCTCCGGAAAGCCCACGCCCACCCTCACCCAGCGGGCTGTCCAGACCACTGGGTTGAGCCGTCAGCAGCTCAACCAAGCCAACCGCGGCCAGTGCCTGATGCATGGCGGCTGGCTGCGCATCCGGAGCGGTCAGGCGCAAATTTTCGGCCCAGCTGCCCTTGATCAAAAACGGCCGCTGCCCCATCCAGGCCAGCGGCTGCGCACCGGGGGTATGGCCAAAGATGCTGATAGTGCCGGCATCCGGCTGCACAAAGCCGGCCAGGCAATGCAGCAGGCTCGACTTGCCCGAGCCCGAGGGGCCGACCAGGGCAATCACCTCCCCCGCCGCCACATGCAGATCAAGCCCGCGCAGAATAGAGCCACGCCCGACATAGCCAAGACTCAGCCCCTGCACATGAATACCCACGCAGTCACCGGTCCGTAGCTCAGCCGGCAGCTTAGTGGCGGGCGCCTCCAGTCCTTCCAGTTCGGCCAGGGTATCGGCCGCCGCCAGGGCCGCTGCGCGGTCGTGGTAATGCTGGGCTAGGCTGCGCAGCGGCTGAAAGAACTCGGGGGCCAGCAGCAGGATAAACAGGCCACTGAACAGGCTTAGCGCAGGCGAAGGGCCATAGCTGATATAGCCAAGCAGACCGAAACCGATATACATGGCCACCAAGGCAATGGCCACCGAGGCAAAGAACTCCAGCACCGCCGAGGACAGGAACGCCACCCGCAGCGTCTCCATGGTGATGGCTCGATAACGCTGGGTAGCCTGCTCGACACTGGCAATCGAGCGTCCGACCTGACCGAACAGCTGCAGGCTGGTGAGGTTACGTACCCGGTCGAGAAACTGTCCGGCCAGACGCCCAGCCTGAAGTACATGACGCTGGCTGATGCGCTCCGCACTCATCCCCACCAGAGCCATAAACAATGGAATCAGCGGCGCGGCGAACAGGAGAAATAAGGCCGCCAGCCAGTCGAGCCAGAACACCACGGCCAACAGGCACAAAGGCACCAGCAGGGCCAGCCATTGCTGCGGCAGGTAGCGGGCATAAAAACCATCCAGGGCGTCCACCTGCTCGACCCACTGGTTACTCAGGCTGGCACTGGGCTGAGCTGCCAGGCGCACCGGCCCGAGCCTGGCCCAAAGGGCACTGAGCTCAGCGCGTACCCGCTGCCGCACACGGGCACTGACATACTGGCCCAGGCGCTCCTGCACGGCCTGGGCCAGCACCCGCAACAACACCGCCAGTACCAGCCCAAACATCATCGGCCAGAGGCTGGCCGGCGCGGCGGCCTTCATCAACAGAGCGTGCACCAGAGCGGCCATCAGGCCCATCTGCAGGATAATCGCCAGTGCTCCCAGCAGGCCCGCCGCTACGGCCCCCAGCAGTAGGGGGCGTACCGCTCGCTGGTGGCGGGCCAGCCAGCGACGGCTGCGCTGTTTACGCGCGCGGTCAGTGATAGCCTTCACCCGCCCGCACCTTGCCGCGGAATACCCAGTAGGTCCAGGCGGTATAGGTCAGCACGATGGGGATAACAAACAACAGGCCCAGCAGCAGGAACAGCTGCGATTCCGGCGCCGAGGCTGCATCCCAGATGGTGTGGTTGGGCGGGATGATATAGGGCCACTTGGTTACCAACAGGCCCAGATAGGTGAAGACAAACAACCCCATGGTCGCCATAAAGGGCATGGCCTCACGACGCTTGCGCAGGCTGCGGAAAATCTGCAGCGCACACAAACCGGCCAGCAGCGGGAATATCCAGATCAGACCGATGGACGAGAACCAGCGGGCGTAGGCGGACGGATCGACCCAGGGAGTCCAGACGCTGATGGCAACAAACACTGTCAGCACGGCGGTCAGCAGCTTGGGGGCCAACTTATAGGCCCAGTCCTGGATATAGCCTTCAGACTTCATGATCAGCCAAGTACAACCTAGCAGCGCATAACCGGCCAGAAGCCCCAGGCCGGTGAGTACCGTAAAGGGCGTGAGCCAATCCAGGGGGCCACCCACGTACACCAAGCCTTCGGTATTGAAGCCCTGAATATAGGCCCCCACCACAGCACCCTGGGCAAAGGAGGCGACAATCGAGCCACCAGCAAAGGCCCAGTTCCAGAGGTAGCGCGAGGTATTGGCCTTGAAGCGGAACTCGAAAGCCACGCCGCGGAAAATCAGACCCGCCAGCAGCAGGAAGACACCGATATACATGGCTGGCAGCAGCACCGAGTAAACCAGCGGAAAGGCCGCTAGCAGCCCGGCGCCGCCGAGCACCAGCCAGGTCTCGTTACCGTCCCAGACAGGTGCCACCGAGTTCATCATCACATCGCGGGCCTGCTCGTCCGGGGCGAAGGGAAACAGAATACCCACCCCCAGGTCGAAGCCATCCATCAGCACATACATGATGATGCCGAAGGCGATGATCACCGCCCAAATCATGGAAAGATCAAACGGCACCATATCAGTGCTCCCCCTGTTCCAGACGTACGTGGGTTGCCGATAGCGGACGCGATGCCCGCTCCACCTCATGGGTTGCCTCGGCGCTCAGGTCTTCTTCCAGACCGTCCTGCAGCACGCGCATCAGGTAATACAGGCCGGCACTAAAGACCACGGCATAAACCAGGATGTAACCGATCAGGGTAAACAGCGCCATGCCCCCGGTCAGCGAGGGCGTCAGGCCCTCGGCATGGGTCATCACCCCATAGATCAACCAGGGCGCCCTCCCCGCTTCGGTCACCACCCAACCGGCCAGCACTGCCAGGAAAGGCGTGATGCTCATCCAGCGCATGCCATTGAGGAACCAGGGGGTTCGCCAGTAGCGGCCACCTCGGCGCAATACCAAGCCGGTCAAGCCGAAGGCGATCATCAGCAGACCGATACCGACCATCACCCGGAACGACCAAAACACGATCCACACCGGCGGCTGTTCTTCGTACGGCACCTCGGCGATACCCGGCAGCTCACCTTCCCAGTCGTGGGTCAGGATAAAGCTGGCCAGCTTGGGGATAGCAATCTCGAAGTGGTTGGTCTGCGCCTCTTGATCAGGCCAGGCGAACAGCAGCAGCGGCACGCCGGATCCACGCTGCCAGTTGCCCTCCATCGCCGCCACCTTGGTTGGCTGATGTTCTAGGGTATTTAGGCCGTGGTAATCCCCTACCACTGCCTGGGTCGGGGCAATCAGCAGGATCAGCCACAGGCTCACCGACAGCGCCTTGCGGTTCAGATCCACTTCACGCTGGCGCAGCAGATACCAGGCACTGACCCCGGCCACCACAAAGGCACCGGTCAGGAAGGAAGCCAGGGCCATGTGCATGAAGCGATAGGGGAAGGATGGGCTGAACAGCGCCTCTGACCAAGAAAGCACATGGATCATACCGTCACGCAGTTCGGTACCCACAGGGGTCTGCATCCAACTATTGGCAGAGAGAATCCAGAACGACGAAATAAAAGTGCCCAACGCCACCATGCAGGCAGACAGCAGATGCATGCCCTGAGGCACCTTGCCGCGACCAAAGAGCAGCACGCCAAGGAAGGCCGCCTCAAGGAAAAAGGCCGTAATCACTTCATAGCTCAGCACCGGGCCGAGGAAGTTCGATGCCGCATACGAGAAATTGCTCCAGTTGGTGCCGAACTGGAAGGCCATGACGATGCCAGAGACCACACCCATGCCGAACACCACAGCAAACACCTGTATCCAGAACTTCGACAGGCGCTCCCAGGCAGGGTCACCGGTACGGAAGGACATACCTTCTAGAAATGCAATAAAAGAGGCCAAGCCGATGGTAAATACGGGAAAAATCGCATGAAAGCAGACTACAAATGCAAATTGCAGCCGGGAAAGGAAAAGCGGGTCTAATTCCATCTGAGCATGCCCTGTAAGTGGAAGGGACGGGGTAACGAAGCTAGGCACAGCCTTTGCTTACGCGATCTAGGCTCTGTACGAAAAGTGCCTGTGCTCGGTGATGCTTCATTGAAAATGGGTTCGGAATGCTCATCTGCCGATTGTAAACTCTGGTGCGAGCCCGATCCGTTCCACACCCGTTTTTACGGAGCCACCATTCGTATCGTCTGACCTACGTTCTGCGACTTTTCGTACAGATTCTAGTGTAGCTCAGTAAACCCCCGGGGGTATGTAGGCCAATTGCCGCACCCAGGTAACAACGCAACAGCACTATCGCGAACACCTTAGCCCATTCAAAGCAAGAAGCCTGATAATCACACCATTAGGAAGCATCTTTTCAGCAGAATCACCGCTGGTTATATCTGCAGAAAAAATGAGAGAGACCTATGCAAGATGCCTCAGGTGTACTTTGTAAAGATGTCGCGCACCTGAGCCAGTTTTTCACTGTTGCTATGATCAGGGCTGAGAATGGCATCCTCGGCCAAACACACCAGCATCTGTTGGTAGGCCTTGTCTAGGGCCTTACGTGCTGCACTGAACTGTTGAGCAATACCCTCGCATTCGTCACCTCGACGGATCATTGCCTGAATACCCCGTATCTGCCCCTCCACCCGAGCGAGTCGTTTGAGAATGGCATCGCGACTTTTAAAATTTTGCTCTTGCATACCCTGCTCCCGCAATAAATAGCCCCTGCTTTGAAAAGGGCATTTCGCCTAAACCAGAGCAAATACGCTGGCCAAACCATTGATGAAGAGTTTGCCTCAATCCGATCACCTGGGACGAGGTCTTCCCACAAAGATTTTCTTTGTAGAGGGCGAAGAATTTTTCGATCGCGCCCAGTTTCCTTCACCGAGAACATATTCAACACTGAAGAATAAGCTTCGTTCCAGTGTCGGAGCGGGACACCACCTCATCCAACCCCGACTACCCTGGTGGGGCTCAGTAACAGGCCAAGCCATGACTCCAGAACGATTGAATGACGATCTTTTACTACCGGCGATCATGCACGGTGCTAGCTTGCAGTGGATATCCAGCCCTATCCCTGGAGTAAAACGACGCCCGTTTTATCGAGTTGGTGGAGAACAGGCCCGCGCTACCAGCCTGGTGTGCTACGTGCCAGGTAGCCACTTCAGCGCGCATCAGCACTCAGGAGGCGAGGAGTTCTTGGTCATCGAGGGTGTGTTCGAGGACGAGAATGGCCGCTATCCCACTGGCACCTATGTGCGCAACCCACCAGGCAGTGGTCATACGCCGGGGGCTAGTGAGGGATGCATGATCTTCGTGCGACTTCGCCAATTCCATGTTGATGATCGCAAACAGCTCGTCACTAGGATAAATGTTCAAGGCGACCAGCTATTGTTCGAAAATCCCCATGAGAAAGTCTGGATACAGTCTGTGCAATCCAACTTGCGCATAAAAATACTCAATCCTCGCGGACTGGAACTGCTGGTTCTTGACGGCACACTTGTAGGTGAGGATTTCCTTCTGCAGCCACTGAGCTGGATGCGGCTGCCATCGGGCATGACCTTCGAAGCCGAAGCAGGCGTGGACGGTGCGCGTCTGTGGTTGAAAGATGCAGCACCAACTCTAGGTTTCTGACGCCTTATCTACTTCACTGAGCAACCAGTCGCGGAAAGCCTGCACTTTCGGCAACTCGCCACTTTCCGGGCGATAGACTACGTAATAGGCCTGGGTCAGCGGGCAATCCAGGCCTTCGTCGGCAAACGGACGAATCAACCGACCCGCAGCCAGATCGTCTTTGACCATGACGCTGCGTGCCAGTGCCAATCCTTGCCCATCTATCGCTGCCTGCAGCACTGCAGCTGAGTTGTTGATGCGCAATCCGTGCTCGGTTTTCACGTGCCCATATCCAGCTGCATCCAGCCACATTCTCCATGTGGGATAGTCGGCGTAGTTGGCCATTGAAAGATCATGGATAAGCATACAGCGCGCTACCACCTCAGGCCGAAGGCGGTCTCCATCTAGCAGTGGATAGCCGGGTGAACAGACCGGGAAAATAACCTCATCCATCAGGTGAATAGCGCTAAGGCCAGACCAATTACCAGCACCGTAACGTACTCCGACATCAATCCGCTCAGCCTGGAAGTCCACCGACCGCGAATTTGTATCGAGTAGCACATCCAGATCCGGATAGGCCTGCTGGAAACGTTCGATACGTGGCAGTAACCATTTCGAGGCGAATGCCGGGCTCACGGTGACCGTTAGCTCCGCATTCCCCCCGGCGTCTTTCAATCTTGCCAGCCCTAGGCTCAATCGCTCGAAGCCTTCTCGGATATCGGGCAGAGCGGCTCGTGCTGCATCGGTCAGTAACAGTCGTGCCGAGCCGCTAGTAGCGCGATAGAACAGCGGGATACCGAGCCACGATTCCAGATTACGTACCTGTTGCCCCACAGCGGCTGGGGTAACGTTCAGCTCGGCTGCGGCGGCAGAAAAGCTTTGGTGGCGGGCGGCGGCTTCGAAAGCACGCAGAGAATTGAGGTAAGCGGGTGTAGTCATTGAAAGAAATTCTATCTTAACAGACAAAAACATATGCGTTGTTGGTGGTGTCTGCCAAATCAACAATACACATCAGCTTTGGAGCCATATATAACGAATTTAGCATATTTTTGGTTCCTTCGAGGCCTTTGGCATTATCTATTTCTTGCGTTCAATAGGACTGAGGAGATCAGAATATGAAAAGTTTTTCTAACAAGGTTGCCATCGTTACCGGCGGAGGTTCAGGTATCGGTAAGGAAGTTGCAAGGCGTCTGGTCGAGGCAGGAGCGTCGGTTGTAATTGGTGGTCGCGACGTCGCCAAACTGACGCAAGCAGCCCTTGATATAGACGTCATTGGTGGCCATGTCCGTACACTGGCTGGTGATATCGCTCAACCTTCAACCGCTCAGGCGCTGGTCGACTTGGCTGTGAGCGAATTCGGTGGCGTGGACATCCTGGTCAATAATGCAGGTGTCTTTAATCCGAAGCCCTTCCTAGAGGTAAATCCAGACGAGTACGACTGGTTCCTTGATACTATTCTGAAGGGCAAGTTCTTCATGGCTCAGGCGGCGGCCAAAGCCATGCAGCAACGTGGTGGTGGTGCCATTGTACAAACAGGTTCGCTCTGGGCTATCCAGGCTATCGGCGCTACACCCTCGGCGGCCTACTCCGCTGCCAATGCCGGCGTACATGCACTCACCCGCAACTTGGCCATCGAGTTGGCCAGTTCGAACATCCGCATCAATACAGTAGCTCCGGCTGTGGTAGAAACTCCTGTGTATGGCACCTTCATGGATGCTGAGCAGATCAAGGAAGTGCTGCCAACCTTCAACGCTTTCCACCCGCTAGGACGCAATGGCCAACCTGCTGATGTAGCTTCGGCAATTCTCTTCCTCGCATCACAAGACGCGTCTTGGATTACCGGAACCATACTGCCAGTAGACGGCGGAGTCACCGCTGGACGGAACTGAGGGGCGGCTAAGCAAGAAATTGCCGAGGCTCTCTGGTCTGGTTATCCCAATGAACCCCGGAGCGGCGTTAACGCGGACGCCTTAAGGCGTCCGCTGTGTTTGCTGGAGCCCATATATGTACAAGAAGAAGATTGCCATCGTCGGCGGCGGCTTAGCCGGTGTCTATGCCGCCTACCGTCTAGACCAAGCTGGTATCGAATTTGATCTATTTGAGGCCCGCAATCGTCTAGGTGGGCGCATCCTTTCGACTGAGACTGGTTTGGATCTGGGGCCAACCTGGTTTTGGCCTGACGTCCAACCCCGGATGTCTGAGATAGTGACTCAGCTGGGTTTAGTCGCATTCGCCCAGCACGAATACGGAGACGCGTTGCTAGAGCGAGGTTTTGGACAAGTATCGCGCCGCCAGGGCTATCGCTCGGGCAATACTACAATGCGAATCGAAGGCGGTACGACTCGTCTGATCAGCACGCTGTCTGCCAGCTTACCAGCTAATCGAATCCACCTCGGTACCGAGGTGGTCGCAGCCAATCTTGATGAAAACGGCGTGGCACTTCGTCTGGGCGCCAATCATTCCGAGCTGCATTCGTACAGCCACATTTGGTTAGCAATACCTCCGCGCCTCACACAGCGCATTGCCTTTGATCCTGCGCTTTCAGAACACTGTGTTAGCCGCCTGTACTCTGTTCCAACTTGGATGGCAGCACATGCCAAGTATGTGGCGCGCTACTCTCATCCGTTTTGGCGTGAGCAGGGTCTCTCGGGCGATGCCTTCAGCTCCACGGGCCCGCTTGGAGAGATCCATGATGCAAGCAATGGTGAGACTTCTGCGCTGTTTGGATTCTTCGCCATAAGTGCCTTGCAGCGTGGGCGATTCGGTGATGCAGAACTCCGCAACCACTGTCGAGAACAGCTTAACCGCCTATTCGGTGACGAGGCAGGCAATCCTTTGGAAGACTGGATTCAGGACTGGGCCGCAGAACAGTTTACTGCTTCAGCGGATGACCAAACGCCTCCTCGCTGGCATGGCCTCTACGACTTAACAAATGTGATTGATAACACTTGGGATGATCGACTGGTCCTGATCGGGAGCGAAGCTGGCGGTGAATACGGAGGCTATATGGAAGGGGCACTTCTGGCGGTAGATGTAGCCCTAAGTCGGGTACAGGAACCACGCCCGGCGCCGATCTGAGTGATCACCTCTGGTCGGCTCCAGTCAGAAGCTAGCTGAAGAACCATGTTGCAATCACCACACGTGGTTGCTATCCACGGAGCAAAAGCAGGGGTTCTTGCCCCCTCAAAATCAAGAAAAATAGACGGTTTCCACCCGGCCGCTGCGCTGGGTGGAGCCTCCGCGATTTTTCCTGATTTTTTCACGACCGCCTTAGTCGCCCTAGTCGGCAGGGGTTCATGCGCAGCGCAAGCGCAGAACCCTGAAGACGAAGGAGCGAAAGCCATGAGCGAAGAAATCAGGATCTACGTTGCTGACCTGGCCGCCTACAACGCCGGTCATCTGAATGGCGTCTGGATCGATGCCACCTTGGAGCTTGACGATATCCAAGCGCAGGTCGACGCCATGCTGGCGGCCTCGCCGGTCGAGGGCGCGGAGGAGTATGCCATCCACGACTTCGAGGGCTTCGACGGCTACCGACTTGGCGAGTATGAGGGCCTCGAGAACGCCCATGAGATTGCGTGTTTCATCGAGGAATACCCCGAGTTCGGCGGCGCCCTGCTCGCTCACTTCAATGACCTGGAGCAGGCGCGCAAGGCGGCCGAGGAGGATTACTGCGGCTGCTACAGCTCGCTGGCCGACTACGCCCAGGAGCTGACCGAGGAAACCACCAGCATTCCGCCGCACCTGGCCATGTACATCGATTACCACGCCATGGCCCGCGATATGGAATACAGCGGCGACCTGTTCACTTTGGAGACCGGCCTCGAGCAGGTGCATGTTTTCTGGAATCGCTAAACCAGCGGAAGGCACCGGGGCGACCCGGTGCCTTGTTTTTTGCGCCCCTGTCCTGCCAGCCACCCGCGCGCCCCACCCGGAAGGCTGATGCACGGGGGCGCGCCCCCGGCGATCAGCCTGGAACAACCACGTTGTGCCGCCAGCTGATTGAGACCGTTACGGTCTTACGGTTTTACCCAAATCCGTCGATCCGTATCCACGGATTTACGGATTGGTGGGGAAGCGGATTTACGCTTTCACGGATTTACGGAAATCCGCCGATGCGGTTTTCCGGTTTTGTGGAAAGCCGTAGGCCCGTAAATCTGTAGGCTTCGCGCGTGGAGCTTGGCGAGCTTGGGCACTGTGGCCAGTGAAGCGCGTAAATGGGCGTACACGGTCAGCGTCCAGACCTTCCCGGTATCAATCCTCGCCCCTCCTGCCTGCGCATTCGCCCAGACCCAACCGGGCATGATCGAGCGCGATGGCTGCCGCACGGTGCACCTCCCACGTCAACGGAGGACACACCATGTCGCACTCAACCAATCTTTCCCATCACCCGCGTCGCATCGATCTCGGTGCCCCGCTGCACCGCAAGGCCGGGCCGACGACGCATGCCATGCGACCCGTGGAGGGAGCTATTGATGCGCAAGCGCCACAGGCCAGCCCTGCCCCTCGCTACCTCACCAACAACGAAGCCGCGGCCTTCCTGCGGCTTTCGCCGCGCACGCTGGAGAAGCAGCGAGTGATCGGCGGCGGGCCGCGCTTTCACAAGTTCGGCCGGCGGGTGATGTATGCGCTCACTGATCTCGAAGCCTGGGCCAGTGAGCGCAGCTTCGAGACCACCTTCGATCCCGAGTACATCGACCGCCACCCGGGAGCGCAGCGTGATGATCAGTGAAACCTTCGCCTATGAACTGTCGGCATCTCGATTTGACTTCGCAGAGCGAGCAACTAGATCTGTTCCGTGCCCTGCCGGGCGACATGGCGCCGCGCGACGCCCAGGACCTGATGGCGCATCCGTTCTTCTCACTGGCCAAGTCGCGACGCACCGTGCCGATCGACTTTCGCTCGGGCGAGGTGACGGTGCGTGTGGAAGGCACGTTGGAGCATGGCATCGCCACGATCTGGGATGCCGATATCCTGATCTGGGCGGCCAGCCAGCTTGTCGAGGCGCGCGATGCCGGCATCCCCACTTCGCGACTGATGCGTGCGACGCCCTACCAGATCCTGCGCTTCATCGGCCGCGGCACCTCGCTGCGCGACTACCAGCGCCTGAAAGCGGCGCTAGATCGGCTGCAGTCGACCAGCGTGGCCACCTCGATTCGCGAGACCACGGGCCGGCGCCTGCATCGTTTCTCCTGGATCAACGAGTGGAAGGAGCTGGCCGCGGCGGATGGCCGGCCACTGGGTATCGAGCTGATCCTGCCGGACTGGTTCTACAGCGGGGTTCTGGATCAGGCCCTGGTGCTGACCATCGACCCGGCCTACTTTCGCCTCACTGGCGGCATCGAGCGCTGGCTGTACCGTCTGGTGCGAAAGCACGGCGGCAAGCAGGAGGACGGCTGGCAGTTCGACTTTCGCCACCTGTACCGCAAATCCGGCAGCTCTGCGCGCTATTCGGACTTTGCTTTGGATCTGCGTGCTCTGGTCGCCCGGCAGCCACTTCCGGGGTATCGCCTGGAGATCGTTCATCTTCGTCCATCGACAGAGTTGCTAGCCTTCCGGCCGGTGCCGTAGACGGCACGGGGATAACTTGCGGAAAAGCTGTGAATGCAGTCGTGCTATCAGGCGCAACCGGGCTCGTGCTATCAGGCGCATCCCCATCGTGCTATCAGGCGCACGAACTCCGCTGCAGGCTACGACTGGCGGGCCTTTCAGCTCCTCTTAACTTAACTAACTTAAAAGCTCTAACTTGTTATTGGGGCAGCGCCTATGTGTGGACAGGTGCTGATCAGGGCGGTCTGGCCGGGGAGATCCGGCCATGATCGTCGCCCTTCTCAACCAGAAAGGCGGGGTGGGCAAGACCACCCTGGCCACCCATATCGCCGGCGAACTGGCCCTGCGCGGACAGAACGTCATCCTGCTCGATGCCGACCCGCAGGGCTCGGCGCTGGACTGGACACAACGGCGCAGCCAGCAAGGTTTACCGAGATTGTTCAGTGCTGTCGGCCTGGCGCGCGAGACGCTGCATCAGGAAGCCCCGGAGCTCGCCCGTCGTGCCGATCACGTGATCATCGACGGGCCACCGCGCATCGCCGCCCTCGCCCGCTCGGCGTTGCTGGCGGCCGATCGCGTGTTGATCCCGGTGCAGCCCAGCCCCTACGACCTGTGGGCCAGCGCGGAGATGGTCAACCTGATCCGCGAGGCGCAGGTCTTCAGGCCCACGCTGCGCGCGGCGTTTGCCATCAACCGCCGCGTCAGCACCACGGTGATCGGCCGCGAAGCGCGCGGCGCCTTGGCCGACCAACCGCTACCAGCACTGCAAGCCGAAGTGCGCCAACGCATCGTCTTCGCCGAGAGCGTGGCAGCCGGTCGCCTGGCACGCGAACTGGCACCGGATAGCGCTGCTGCACGCGAGGTCAGCAGCCTAGTCGACGAGTTGCTGAGGTGGTCGCCATGAGAAGCAAGCGCATCGGTATCGGTGCACGTCCACTGGCCGATCCGCAGGCCGAAGCCTGGATACGCCAAGGCGCTGGAATCGACAACGGCAAGGTCGAGCGCTATAGCGCCCGCCTGACATTGGACGTCACGCCAGCACTACGTACGCGGATCAAGCTGGCGGCCTTCGACCGCGGCGTGACCATGGCGGAGATGCTGCGCGAAGTGCTGGAGCGGCAGTTTCCGGAGGCTACGACATGACGCTGGGTGCTCTCGGCGTACGGTGGCCACTGGCGCTGTTCGCCTGCAGCTTGTTTGCCCTGGGTTGGGCAGCAATTGCGACGTCGCCACCACGACTGGTCTACAACGCATCCGACAGCGTGCCTGTCGGCTGGTACCGCATTTCGCCGGCCAACTCGTTGGCGCCGGGAGATCTGGTGTTGGTAGATCTGCCATCGGAGATGAGGTCACTGTCGGCGCAGCGCGGCTATCTGCCGGCGAACGTGCCGCTGTTGAAGACCGTGGCGGCGATGGCACCGCAGCGGGTATGTGCTCTGGGCAGTCAGGTGCGTATCGATGGCGTCGTGGTTGCCAGGCGCATGAGGTGGGATCGACAGGGGCGCGCGCTGCCAAGCTGGCAGGCCTGTCGGCGCCTGGTTGGCGATGAGCTGTTTCTGCTCAGCAGCAGCAACCCGGCGTCGTTCGACAGCCGCTACTTCGGCCCGGTGTCTGCCGACGCGATGATTGGTCGGGCGCAGCCCTTGTCGCTGGAGTCGCGTCGATGAACAGACCCTCTCCGTGTCGATCCACCTGCCGACTGCATGCGCTCGGTGTGCGCACTCGCGCGCCGCCAGGCTGCAGATACCTCTGCCCTCGCCTGCCGGCCAGGAGCTTTGGAAGTCGTCGTCCCGCCTCTCCTGATTACCCAACTCAGCAGCGCAAAGGCACGAAAAAAGCGGAGGGCAAGATAAAAGGGGGCGGCACTTCGTTGGCCTGGAAAGCAGCCTGCACGGGGGTTGGCGGCGACACAGTGTCTGTGTCGCCAGGTGCCAAAATCGTGTTCGCCCCACAGCGACACTGACTTAGAAGCGTGCCTCATACGCCGTACTGCGATCAACTTGGAGGAGTCCAAACATGAGCAAGGGAAGCCGTCCGGATGACGAATTGCGCTTTCGCCCGCAGCCGGGCAAACCGCAGCAACGCGGCCAACCCTTCGTCAACCAGGTGCTGCGTCAGGCCAACAAGGCCGGCACCGGAAAGCCGCGCAAGGCGGGCCAGCAGCCCGGCGCCCGCCTCGGCCGCGGGCATGTCGCCGCTCGTTTCAGCGCGCAGCAACTGCCGTCCAACGCCCGTCGCGTCACCATCAAGGCGCGCCTGGTGAACCTGCGCCAGGCCGGCAAGCGCTCGACGCTCAGCCACCTGCGCTATATCGAGCGCGACGGCGTCAGTCGCGAGGGTGATCCGGGTCAGGCCTACGGGCCACTGACCGACCAGGCGGACCTCAATGCGTTCGAGGAACGTGGCCGGGACGACCGCCACCAGTTTCGCTTTATCGTCTCGCCCGAGGATGCCGAACCGCTCGACGACCTACGCACCTACACCCGCCACCTGATGATCCGGATGGAGGCCGACCTCGGCACCCGCCTCGACTGGGTGGCGGTCGACCACTGGAACACCGACAACCCGCATACCCACATCGTCCTGCGCGGCAAGGACGACACCGGCAAGGACCTGGTGATCGCCCGCGACTACATCGCCGAGGGCATGCGCAACCGCGCCGCGGAACTGGCCACCGAATGGCTCGGCCCGCGTACCGAACTGGAGATCCAGCAGAGCCTGCAGCGCGAGGTGCAGCAGGAGCGTTTCACCAGTCTGGATCGCACCCTACTGCGCGAACGCCAAGCCGGCGTGCTCAGCCTGAAATCGCTCGCCAACCATCCGCGCCGGCAGTTGCTGATCGGCCGCCTGCAGCAATTGCAGAAGCTTGAACTCGCACATGAAGTTCGGCCAGGACAATGGATCCTGCGTGACGACGCCGAGGCCACTCTGCGTACCATGGGCGAGCGCGGCGATATCGTGCGTACGATGCAGCGGGCCATGGGTAGCCTGCAGCGCGAGCTGGCGGTCTTCGAGCCGGGCAAGGATGGTTCTGTTGTGGTCGGTCGGATCATGGCCAAGGGCCTGGCCGACGAGCTAAACGACCGTGGCTATCTGGTGGTCGATGGACTCGACGGCAAGGCCCACTACCTGAGACTGCATGCCCGCGCTGAGCTGGCCGACTACCCCATTGGCGGCCTGGTGGAAACACGCAGTCCGAGCGAACCACGTGCGGTGGATCGGTCGATTGCTTCGCTGGCTGCGGGCGGCCTTTATCGCACCGATCACCACCTGGCCCTGGCACGCTCGCAGTCGAGCGACGGGCATGACACCGAGGCATTGGTCGAGCGCCATGTACGGCGTCTGGAAGCCCTGCGCCGGGCCGGTATCGTCGAGCGGTTGGCCGAGGGTGTCTGGCGGGTGCCGGCCGACCTGCCCGAGCAAGGCCGGCAGCATGATGCTCGCCGCCTGGGCGATGTCGCCGTCGAGCTGCGCACACCGCTGCCCCTCGAGCAGCAGGTACGCGCCGTCGGCGCGACCTGGCTGGACCAACAGCTGATCGGCGGCAACCGCGAGCTGGTAGACAAGGGCTTCGGCAAGGAGGTGCGCGAAGCGTTGCGACAGCGTGCCGACTTCCTGGTGGAACAGGGCCTGGCCGAACGCCGGGGCCAACGCGTGGTGCTCGCACGCAACCTGCTGGCCACCCTGCGCGGACGTGAGCTGACGGCGGCAGCGCGCGAGCTCTCAGCACAGACGGGCATGCAATATCGCCCGGCGGTCGAGGGCCAGCACGTCAGCGGGATCTACCGACGCAGCGTGCAACTGGCCAGCGGCCGTTATGCCCTGCTCGACGATGGCATCGGTTTCAGCCTGGTGCCGTGGAAGCCGGTGATCGAGCAGAAGCTCGGGCAGAGCGTGTCGGCGGTGATTCAGGGCAACAGCATCTCCTGGCAACTGGGTCGCCAGCGCGGGCCATCGATTGGTTGAGCAATCGGCGCTGGGGCTTATACCAGCGCCGGCTCCTGCTGTAGCCACTGCTCGAAGTCTCGGCTCTGCGGCATGCCTTCCTTGGCCGCGTAGTAGACCAGGCGCAGGTGGCGATCCTCGTCGATTGTCAGCGTGGTGTGCTCGAACAACACATGCCCGATCCCTTTGATCTCAAGATCTCGTATCCCCTGACATGGGCCATGGATGTCCTGCTGCCGCCACCACTCCTTGAAATCGGGCGACGCTTTTTCCAGATCCTTCACCAACGCAGCGATATCAGGATCCTGGGTAGCACGCACAAAGTCGCGGCGGAAGCTGGAAAGGATCTGCAGCGCCTGCTCATCCCAAGGGTTGAAGAGCTCGCGCATGGCCGAGCTGGTGAACAGCATCCACAACAGGTTGCGGCGGTCCGCCGGCAGCGCGGAGAAACCGAACACCCGATCTGCAGCGGCGTTCCAGGCCAGCACATCCCAACGCAGGTTGAGCACATAAGCCGGACGTGACGGCAGATCCCCCATTAGACGGTGAATCAGCGCCGGCACCGTGCACCAGGTCTTCCCTGGCTCTGGCGGGAGGCGCTGGTGAGCGAGCAGGAACAGGTGACGACGCTCGGTGGCATCCAGCTTGAGCGTGCGCGAAAGGTTGTCGAGGAAGGTCGCGGAAACGCTGATGTCCCGGCCCTGCTCAAGCCAGGTGTACCAGGACAAACCCACCCCGGCCAGGGCCGCGACCTCCTCGCGACGCAGCCCCGGCGTGCGCCGTCGACTACCGGCGGGCAGGCCCACCTCCTCCGGCGAAATTCGTTCGCGGCGGCTACGCAGGAATTCGGCCAGCTCTACCCGAGTGCGTTCAGCTGTGCGAGGCGCGCTCATCCGGTTACCTCCAGTACTAGGATAAACAGTCAAATTGTAACCCCTATAAATCCCGAGAAGAATAGCCCGACCTGGCCGCAATTACCCGAGCCAGGGCTCTCGCTTGATGAGGAACCACACAGAGACGTGTCATCAACTCGCTAAGGAGATAAACGGATGTACCAAGCCCTTCTTCGGGAACAACTGGAGACATTGAAGTCCTCCAACCAGTACCGCACCTTCACCACCCTCAGCCGCATCTGCGGCCAGTACCCGCTGGCCAAACTGGATGGCCGTGAGCAAGAACCGGTGGTGGTCTGGTGCAGCAATGACTACCTCGGGATGTCGCAACATCCTGCAGTGCGCGAACAGATGCACGATGCGTTGGAGACCTACGGAGCGGGCTCCGGCGGATCGCGCAATATCGGCGGCTCGCACGAGGTGTATTCCAGTCTGGAAGCTAGCCTGGCCGACTGGCACGGCAAGGAGGCGGCGCTGGTTTTCCCCACCGGCTTTGGCTCCAATGATGCCACCCTCCAGTGCCTGCTGCGGCGCATCCCCGACTGCGTGGTGATCAGCGATGAGCTGAACCACGCCTCCATCGTCAACGGCATTCGCTCCACGCCCAACGAGCGCAAGATCTTCCGCCATAACGACGTCGAGCATCTGGAGCAGATCCTCGCCAGCTACCCGCTGGGTCAGCCGAAGATCGTGGTGTTCGAGTCGATCTACTCGATGGACGGGGATATTGCCCCAATCGCTGAAATCGTTGCGATCGCCAAGCGCTACAACGCCCTCACCTACCTCGACGAGGTGCATGCGGTGGGCATGTACAGCCCACGTGGCGCCGGTATCGCCGCCGAGCTGGGTGTAGCTGATCAGGTGGACATCATCCAGGGCACCATGGCCAAGGCCATCGGTGTAATCGGCGGCTATATCGCCTCGACCCAGGTGATCGTCGATGCGGTGCGCTCCTTCGCCACAGGTTTCATCTTCACCACCTCACTGCCGCCGGCAATCACCGCAGGCTGCCTGGCCAGCGTCGAGCACCTCAAGGCCAGCAGTACCGAGCGCGATCGCCTGCATGCCCAGACCGCCAAGCTGCGCGAGCGGCTCAAGCACCATGACGTGCCGGTGATGCCCTGCTCGCAGACCCACGTGCTACCGGTGCGGGTAGGTGAAGCCAAGCGCTGCAAGGCAGCGGCCGAACGCCTGCTGCATAACTATGGTGTGTACCTGCAGCCGATCAACTATCCATCCGTGCCGGTAGGGACGGAGCGCTTCCGCGTCAACGCCACGCCGAACCACAGCGACGCGCAGATCGAGCACCTGGCGGTGTCGCTGAGGGAGACCTTCGACCACTTCAGCATCCCGCTGGCGTCCGAGGTGTTTGCTGCGGAGGTGGCCTGAGATGGACCAGTCCTTCCTCACCGTGCGCCCGGCGACCCAGGCCGACCTGGCCAGTTTGGTGGAACTGCGTGCGTATCTGCTGGACGGCACCAACGCCAGCTATTCGAGCAAGACACCGGAGGACGCGGCGCGCTGGCGGGCGGCCTACCGCACCTGGCTGAACAGCCGCCTGAACGACAGTGACTGCGTGCAAATCCTCGCCGCCGAGCACAGGGAGTCCGGCCAGGTGCTGGGCTGCGCGACGGCCATCATCGACCAGCGCGCGCCGGCGCCGGGCTGCCTCAACGGCCTATCCGGCTGGGTGCAATCGGTGGTGGTGGAACCACAGTGGCGCGGCCGCGGCATCGCCAAGCAACTGATGCAGCACCTGCTGCGCTGGTTCGCCAACCGCGGCGTCAGCTGCGTGGTACTGCAGAGCACCGCGGCGGCCGGCACGCTGTACCAGACCCTGGGCTTCGCCGTCAGCGACGAGCGCCTGCTGATCCGTCAGGAGGCCTCGGTATGAAGATCCTAATCATCGGCCTGGGCTACGCCGGCAACCGCTACCGTCGCGCCTTCGAGCATATCGCCACGAGCACCGGCCTGCCGCTGTCGCTGGCCTATGTCGGGCGCCGGCAGAAGACGACCGAACTACCCTACTTCGACAACGTCGGCCACGCGCTGCAAGCGTTCGCGCCGGACATCGTGGTGGTCAGCGTCAACGACCACAGCCATGCGCCCGTGCTCAAGCAGCTGGCCGGCTACCGGGGCTTCGTGCTCTGCGAGAAGCCGCTGGTCACGCCCGGTGACGACTTGGAAAAGCTGCTCGGCTCACTGGAGCAGGTGGACGGCTTTGCCTTGGATCTGGTGGAACGCTACTCGGACGCGACCCAGCAGTTGCGCGACTGGGTCGAGCGTCATGACTGGCAACTAGTACGTGCCAGCTTCCAGTGGGGCAAAGACCGTATCAACGACTACCGCCCGACCTGCGGCGTGACCAGCGAGGTGATCCATGCCCTGGATCTGGTCGGCTGGATCTGCCCGCGCGCCGGCCAGCTCCAGCTCGAAGGTGTGCTCGGCGTGCGCTCGGACTTCTCGATCTCCGGCGCAGAGGTGCTCGACACCGTGCAACTCACCGCCAGCCTGGGCGAAGCACGGGTCACCGGTTACGCCAGCTTCGTCAACATCGTGCGCCAACGCACCATGGATTTCAGCTTTGTCGACCGCGATGCCTGCCTTATCCATGCGCGCCTGATGTTCGACACCCCGCGCTGGGATCACGACCAGTTGCGCATCTGGACGCGCGACGCCAACGGCGCCGAGGAGTTGCTGCACGCGTTCGCCACTGCCCCAGACGAACCAGGTCTGGACACCCTGCACAAGCTTTCGCGGCTGTGCCGACAGGTGGTGCGCGCCGTGGCGCTCAAGGAGCCGCCCCGCCAGCCCTTCGCCGGCCTCGACACCGCCGTGGCGCTGCAGCGCTTGCTCAACGACCTAGAAACCCATGCCCAAACCCCAGCACCGGCGCGCTACGTCCATGGCGAGGCGCGCGTGCTGCTGGCCGAGGACAGCGACCTGGAAAGCCTCGGGTAACTCAATCACAAGGAGAACGACTATGTGTGGAATCGCTGGGTGGCTGTCCTACAGCCAGAACCTGGAAACGCAACGCGACACCCTGCAGCGCATGACCGACACCATGGCCCTGCGTGGGCCGGATGCCGGCGGCCTGTGGATCGAGGGCCCGGTCGGCCTGGGCCATCGGCGCCTGTCGATCATCGACCTGGAGGGCGGTCGCCAGCCGATGACGGCCCTGCACGGCGGCCCGCGCGAGGTCGCCGCCATCACCTACAGCGGCGAGGTCTACAACTTCCGCGAACTGCGCACCGAGTTGCAGCGACTCGGTCATCAGTTCAAAACCCGCAGCGACACCGAAGTGGTGCTGCGCGCCTATGTCGAATGGGGCGAAGCCTTCGTCGAGCGGCTCAATGGCATGTATGCCTTTGCCATCTGGGATATGCGTTCGCAAGAGCTCCTGCTGATCCGCGACCGCATGGGCGTCAAGCCGCTGTACTACTTCCCCACCGCCGACGGCGTGGTGTTCGGCTCCGAACCCAAGGCGCTGCTGGCCAACCCGCTGGTGCCGCGCAAGGTTCGCGCAGACGGCCTGCGTGAGATCCTGGAGATGGTCAAGACGCCAGGCCATGCCGTGTTCGACGGCATGCGCGAGGTGATGCCGGGCGAGATCGTGCGCATCAACCGCCAGGGCCTCGGTCGCCGCCACTACTGGAAGCTCGAGGCGCGCGAGCACGAACACACGCTGGACGAGACCATCCGCCACACCCGCGACCTGCTGGAGGATATCGTAGACCGCCAGATTGTTGCCGACGTGCCGTTGTGCAGCCTGCTCTCCGGTGGACTTGACTCCTCGATCATCACCGCGCTGGCTTCGAAGAAGCTGCTGGCCGCAGGTAAAGAGAACATCCGCTCCTTCTCCGTCGACTTCGTCGACCACGGCAGCGGCTTCACCGGCGACGCCGTGCGCGGCACGCCGGATGCGCCCTTCGTCCGCGATCTGGTGGAGAAGATTCGCTCCAGCCACCAGGAAATCGTCCTCGACAGCCGCGAGCTGGCCGATCCAGCGCTGCGTGCGCAGATCGTTCGCGCCCTTGATCTCCCACCGGCCTTCTGGGGCGACATGTGGCCGTCGCTCTACCGGCTGTTCCAGGAGGTCCGCAAACACTCGACGGTGGCGTTGTCCGGCGAGAGCGCGGACGAGGTGTTCGGTGGCTATCGCTGGTTCCACGATCCGGAGGCAATCCAGGCCGACACCTTCCCCTGGCTGACCTCGGTCACCGGCAAGTACTTCGACGGCAAGACCCTGTTCGATCCAGGACTGCTGGCCCAGCTCGACATGCACAGCTTCCTGCGCGACAGCTACACCCAGGCCATCGCTGAAGCGCCGGTACTACCCGGCGAGAGCGCTGTCGACCAGCGCATGCGGCAGATGAGCTACGTCAACCTGACTCGCTTTGTGCAGACCCTGCTCGACCGCAAGGACCGCATGAGCATGGCCGTCGGCCTCGAAGTGCGGGTGCCCTTCTGCGACCACCGCCTGGTCGAGTACGCCTTCAACATCCCCTGGGCGATGAAGGCCTTCGACGGGCGGGAGAAAAGCATCCTGCGCGCGGCGACCCGCGACCTGCTGCCGGAGTCGATCAGCGATCGGGTCAAGAGCCCCTACCCCTCGACCCAGGACCCGGCCTACGAGCAGGCGCTGCGTGATGCCCTGACCGCCATCCAGGCGGATCGCAACGCGCCGGTGACGCCCCTGCTCGCCAGCAGCCGTATCCAGCAGACCCTGGCCAAGCCGCTCGGCAGTGTCTCGCCCATGTATGAGCGCATGGGCATGGAGCTGGCGGTCGGCCTCAACACCTGGCTGAACGAGTACGACGTCAGCCTCGAACTCTAGTCCCCAAACCGGATGCGGCCCCGGTGCGGGGCCGCATCCCTCCGCTGTCCCACCCACGCGTTCCTGCAACGCAAGCGAGTCCGAGCATGCACACACCCAACCAATCACCCATCTACCTCATAGCGCTGGGGGCCTTCGCCCTCGGCATGGCCTCCTATGTCACCGCCGGGCTGATCCCGATGATCGAGGCCTCGTTCGCGGTCTCCGTTGCGGTGGCCGCCCAGCTGGTTACCGCCTTCACCCTGGCCTACGGCCTGGGTTCGCCGATCTTCGTCGCCCTGACGCCGGCGCATCGCCAGCGTGCCGGCCTGCTGCTGGCCCTGGGCCTGTTCGTCATCGCCAACGCCGCCAGCGCGCTGGCCGAGAGCTTCACCGCGTTGATGGTCTGGCGCGCCATCGCCGGTATCGGCGCCGGCGTCTACCTGGCCATGGGCATCGGTGCCTCGGCCGCCGTTTCCACCCCGGAACGCCGCGGCAAGGCCATCGCCATCATCATGGGCGGCATGGCCAGCGGCGTGGTACTGGGCGTGCCGCTCAGCCTGCTGATCGCCGAACAGCTCGGCTGGCAGGCCGCCCTGTGGCTGGTCACCCTGCTTGGCCTGGTGGCCTTCTTCGGCCTGCTGCTGAAGCTCCCTTCCCTGCCGGCAGCCACCGCCACCACGCTGGGCCAGAAGCTGGCGATTCTCGGCGACGACCATGTGCTGGTCATCCTGCTGGTGTCGCTGCTGGCCGCCATTGCCAGCCTAGGCATGTACACCTTTATCGCCCCGCTGCTGGCTGACCCGACCTATGGTGCGGTGCGTTCGGTCACGCCCTACCTGTGGGTCTGGGGTATCGGCGGCGTGCTGGGTAGCTTCCTGATCGGCCCGCTGGTGGATCGCATCAAGGGCCCGGTGCTGACCTTTGCCATCATGCTGATCCTCGCCGTGTCGCTGTTCGTACTGCCGCTAGCCGCAGCCCTCAGCACCTGGCTGGTGATGCTGCCCATCGCCCTGTGGGGCGCGGTCGGCTGGGCGCTGCAGGTACCGCAGAACAACGAGCTGATCTTGGCGCGTCAGGCACAAGGCGACGGCAACCTGGCCATCGCCCTGAACGAGTCGGCGCTGTACCTGGGCAGCGCCATCGGCGCCGCGGCCGGCGGCTTCGTGCTGCTGTTGCAGATGCCCACCTGGACCCTGGCCGCCAGTGCCGGTGGTGTCGCCGCGCTGGGCGCCCTGCTGCAGATCGTCAACCTGCGTCGTCAGCCAAAATGGAACGGCGACGTGCAAGCCGAAACTTACAACTGACGGAGGAAAGGCCGTGGAACTGCGCCACCTTCGCTGTTTCATCGCCGTCGCAGAAGAACTGCACTTTGCGCGTGCCGCCGCGCGCCTGCATATCGAACAATCGCCCCTGTCGAGGATCATCAAGGAACTGGAGTACCGCCTGGGTGTGCAGTTGTTCGAGCGCACCACGCGACGCACGCGGCTGACCTGGGCCGGCAAGGTGCTCTTGGAAGAAGCGCGCCGGGTGCTGGCCGTGGTCGACCAGGCCAAAGCCAGCGTCAAGAGTGCGGCGGCCGGCTACCGCGGGCGCATTCGCGTCGCGCTATCCGATGGCATCCCACAGGTACGCCTGGCCGCCCTGCTCGCCCAGTGCCGCGAGGAGGAACCGGAGGTCGAGATCTGCCTGTCGGAAGTCACCTTCAGCGAACAGATCAGAGGCCTGAACGATGACCTGTTCGATATCGGGCTTGCACAGTCCGACGAGGTCGGCGATGGGCTGGTGGCCGAGCCGGTCTGGTTCGATCCACTGGTAGTGGCGGTGCCGGCTCGCCACCCGCTGCTGACCTATCGACGCGTGCCGCTCGACGAAGTGGTGCGCTACCCGCTGGTGCTCTGCGATCCGCAGGTCTGCCAAGGCTTCTGGCAACAGTTGCAGCGGGTTCTGGGCGCCGTGGATACGCGACTGACCATTGCCGACCGCGTTCCCACCCTGGATCTGATGATGGCGCTGGTAGCCGCGGGTTATGGCCTGGGCTTCTCCAGCCTGGCGCGCATCAACGAACTCAACAATTCGGACGTCGTGGCCAGGCCGCTAGACGGCTGCGCAACCATGCTAACCACTTACTTGGTGCGGCGCGAAGGCGATCCGGCCGAACAACTGGCCCGGTTTATCGGGCGGGTGAGTCCGGCGGAAAGCCAAGCGTTGCTGCCGGATCACACATCACAGAAGGAAATCGCCTGATCGCCCCAGGCACTAGATCTCCCCGTCGCGGCGAGCCCTCTCAGAAGAGCGTCTTAGCGGCAGCCCAGCCAGGCTGCCACATTTCTTATATCTGGCCACCTGCTCATTTCTTGACAAGAAGACACTCACCATTAAATATACGCAAATAGCGCATACATATGAAAGCATTGTTCGTTGAGCTGTCACCCTTGAGCGCAACCGAAAAGTCCACCTGGATGACGACGAGTACTCGCTATTCCAGCAGATGCTCTTGGCCAACCCGGAGGCAGGCGCAGTCATCGCCAACAGCGGTGGTCTACGGAAGGTCCGTTTCGGATCGGTCAGGCGCAACAAGGGGAAGCGAGGTGGCGTTCGGGTGATTTACTACTACTGGCTCCGCGGTCTGCAGTTCTGGCTCTTCACCCTGTATGACAAAGACGAACTCGATGACCTGAGCAGTGACCAGCGTAGGCAGCTGAAAGCGCTCCTTGAGCGCGAAGTGAAGGCGAGGCAAGCACCATGACCAAACGCGATATTTTTTCCGAGCTGATCGAAGGCTTCGACGACCTGGCCGCAGCACGTGAAGGCAAGCGTACGCTGCGTACCCACAAGGTCGAATACACGCCAATCGAGCCCGCGACAGGCGCGGAAATCGTCGCACTGCGCGAAAAGCTGAAGATGTCTCAGGGTGTATTCGCCCAGGCCATTCACGCCAAGCCAGCGACTCTCAAAAACTGGGAACAGAACCGCTCAAAGCCCAACGACCAGGCTACTGTTCTCATCCGTATCCTGAACAAGCATCCGGACCTCATACGCGAACTGGCGTAGATCACCAGAGCGCAGATGGTCCCTGTAACAACAGCAAACGGGCAGAATCACTCGTCGGGTACTCAAATAGATTGGGAAGCGATGTGAGGCGAGCCGCATGCACAGCCCTTCACCACAACTCGTTCGCCCTCCGTCAGCGTCTACAGGACACTGATGGCTCTGCGCGCTGTCACCTTGATCATCCAGCCTACCCATCTCGATGATGATCTGGAGCGGAAAGCAATCAGAGTCAACCGGCTTACAACGTTGCTAGCCGAATAGTTCCCAGCGCTGAGAGTGAACCCTACAATCAGGTAGGGAGCGACCTCCGGCCACGGACTGCCGATCACAACCGGCAGAAATCGGCCAGAAGCGGACGTTAATAGCCGTCGGCCTAGGCAGCGCGTCTATGTTGCAGACGACTGCCTGAGTGTCTGGATCAACAGGCTGTGAAGTCTGTCGACAGCCGCCGATGCTTGTGAGGCCCTGCTTCGATAGACCGCCACTTCCATCGGTTCAAGCGGCCCCAGCCCGTGCTCAGCACCCAAGGTTTCCAGGTGGGCAGGCGCACTGCATTGGGTCAGCACCGCAATGGCCAAACCGCTCTCAACCGCTGCGAGTTGCCCAGCCAGGCTGGAGCTGTTGTAGACCACCTTGTAGCGGCGCCCCTGCAAAGCGAGCGAGTTGATGGCGCTGCGCTTCGCCAGGCTGGTGCTTTCGTAGACGGCAATCGGCAGCGGGTCGCGCCGCCATGTCTGGAACTGCGCCGAGCCAACCCACACCAGTGGTTCATGAAACAGCAGGGTTCCGTGCCGGGGATGGTCGCGTGATACCAGCGCGAGGTCGAGTTCCCCTTTCTCGACACGAGGAATCAAGGCGGTCGACTGTTCGCAATTCAACTCGATTTCCACACTGCCATGGTGCTGTGCGAAACGTTTGAGCACCGGCGTGAGATAGCGGGCGGCGTGATCATCAGGAACACCCAGACGAATCTGCCCGGTCAGCTCCTGGCCATGAAAGGCAGCCTGAGTTTCTGCATGCAGGTCGAGCATGCGTCGCGCATAGCCCAGGAGTAGTTGTCCTTGTGGCGTCAACTGATGCTGCCTGGGGCCGCGCCTCAGGAGCTGACAGTTCAGCGCTGCCTCCAGTTTTTTCAACTGCATGCTGACGGCAGATTGAGAGCGATGAACCTCGGGCGCTGCGCCTGACAGCGAACCGGCATCCACCACGGCGACAAAGCATTTCAGCCAGTCGATCTGAAGATCCTGATAGTTCATGGTCTCGGCGTATGGATTCGATTAGTTGATAGCTTATAACCGAATTATTCGTTTTTCTTTAGCTGATGCGCGCCGCATATTGCCGCCGAGATAAAACCTGCGAGCTTGGAGCAAGTGTGGGATGCAAATAAAGTTTCATCCTAACCCTAAAAACAGAGAGAAACGTCGCGCGCTCTCCTATTCATAAAAAATCCCTTTTATATCAGTATGTTGTGAGCACTTACACCCGAGACTGGATCGTTTTGCCTTTCATGGGAGAATGATTAAGGGCGCTAAAGTATCATCCTAATTTTCGCCCAGGCTCGAAAAATACGGTAAATGGTGAGAATAAAGATTCATCCTTTTCCGATGTTGCCCGTTCCAACACGTAAGCAGTCAGTCAGAAAAAACACATAGATCCAATCCCTAGCGAGCATTGAGCTCTCTCATCCGTGCCAACTGCTCCAACCCTTGGACGCCCTAAATGCTTACCCAAAAAAATCAACACCTTCTTTTAAAAACACAATCAAAAATGACTCCCTTATATCCATTTAACCTAAACAGCCTTCTCCCCACTGCACTAGCTAGGGCTCGTAGTTCGGCGCAAGGCTGAAGTCGCTTGGCTGCTTCGCTGTGCAGATCCATGACCCACTTTCCATCAAACTCCCGGTTGTAGTTCCACAAGCATCTCGCGAGTCTTGCCGGCCCGCTCCACTAACAAGACCACAACATCTCCAACGTTCTTGTCGTCTAGCCGGGCCTGTAATGTGGTGACGTCGTCGACGGCGATACCGTCGATGCTGATAACGCGATCGCCGGGCACGATGCCGCCTGCGGTGACCTCGACGCCGACGAGCCCGGCCCTGTGCGCCGCCGAGCCCGGCGTCACGCGCAATACGAATACGCCCTTACTGCCGGTCAGCGCCTGCAGACGCGCGTTGAGCTGCTCATCCACCTCGATGCCCAGCGCCGGACGGATGTACTTGCCGGTCTTTATGAGTTGCGGCACCACGCGCATGACGGTATCGACCGGCACCGCAAAGCCGATGCCGGCCGAGGCGCCAGACGGACTGTAGATGGCGGTATTGATGCCGATCAGCCGCCCAGCCGAATCGAGCAGCGGGCCACCGGAATTGCCGGGGTTGATAGCGGCGTCGGTCTGGATCAGGTGGTCAATGGCCGGGCCACTGGCGTCGCCGGAAAGGGTGCGGTCAAGCGCCGAGACGATGCCGGTGGTGAGCGTCCAGTCGAGCCCGAAGGGATTGCCAATGGCAAAGACCTTTTGCCCCACCTTGAGATCGGCACTGGTGCCCACCGGCACCGCCGGCGGGCGCTTGAAGCCGACGCCAATCTTGAGTACCGCGATGTCGTGCGCAGGACTGGCGCCAACGAGCGCAGCCTGATAATCGCGACCGTCGGCCAGTTTGACCGTGGCAGACGATGCCCCCTGGATCACGTGGAAGTTGGTCACCACGTGGCCGGCATCGTCCCAGATGAAGCCGGAGCCGGTGCCGCGCGGCACGGAAAAGACATTGCGCGACCAGACGTCACGCACTAGTTGTGCCGTGGTGATGTAAACCACCGACCCGCGCGATTTCTCGAACAGCTCGATGGTGGTTTTTTCGTCGGCGGCCAGGTCGCCGCGCGGCGTCACCGTGCGCTCCTGCGTTTCGTGGGGACTGAACCAGGCTTCGATGGCGGGCAGGAACTGCCACAGCAGCATGAGTGCGGCGATGCAGCCAGTGATGACGAGCCAGCGCCGGATGAATCGATCCGGCGCCGGGCGGCTGTAGGGGTCGGGGTAGGTCACGTCATTCTCCATGTTGAAATCAGCGCCAAAGGCCGCCGGTGCGCCAGCGTGGCGGACGTGGTGATACGGTCACCTCGGGGGCGAAACGGGCCGATGGAAACGGCGGCATCGCGGGCGGCGGAGCAAGTTCCAGCAAGCGCTCAATGCGTTCAGCTGTCGCCGGATGCGTGCGCAACCAGGAGGGTTCCGGATTGCCCCATCCGGGCAGCAGCCAGGCGCGCCAGGAGCGGCTCACCCGCTCGATCTTGGCGAGCGCCGAGGCCAGCCCGTGCGGGTCGCCGGTCAATTCGGCAGCGAGCCGGTCGGCGTCGAATTCGCGCACCCTGGACAAGCCCAACTGAGCCAGCAAGGCCAGCTGTGGCGCGACCGCCAGTAGAAGCAACGCGGGCCAATTGACTTCCGTGACTCCAAGCAATAGCGCTGGCAAGCTGAGCACGATCGCAAGCTGCCCCAACAAGGCCAGAAGATGGGTGAGCCGACTGATGGAATCGGCCAAGCCCATGACACGCATATCCTCGTTCGCAATATGCGCGATTTCGTGGCCGAGCACGCCGGTCAACTCGCGGGGCGTGAGGCTACGCAGCAGGCCGTCGGTCAGCGCGATGGCCGCGTGATGCTTCGAACCGGTGGCGAAGGCGTTGACGACCCCGCTGGGCACGTAGTGCGGTACCGGCACGGCAGGCAGCCCGGCCCGCGCCGCCAGTTCGCGCAACACAGCCCAAAGATCGGGCGCTTCATCCGGGTGCAGGGGGCGTGCGCCATACAGCCGCAAGGTCAGCCCGGAGGCGGCCGCCGGTTCGAGCAGCAGGGTGAACCCCGCGGCCGCAAGCGCCAGCCAAAGCCCGCCGTCACCCAACAGCAGGCTGCCAGCGACGGCGGCAATCCCGAGCAGGGTCAGCACCAACAGCGCGGTTTGCAGGCGATTGAGCCAGCGATGCCGCGCGCCGACATTCTGCGCGTGGCGCAGATCACGACTGATCATCTGAGCTTTCCCCGGCTGTCCGGTCATCGCGCTCGCGCAGCAGCCAGTAAGTCGCCCCGAGGGCCAGTGTCGCGCCTGCGAGCGCCGCGACCTTGGCGGGGCCGGTCTCCGGGTCGAGGATCACGAATTTACGCGCCAGGGCGATCAGCCCGATCAGGATCACCGTCTTGACCTGGATGATGCTGTCGCGCCGCAAGGCCACCCGCACGATGGAATGCTTGAACTCCATGGCGATGAGCAGCGTCATGATCATGCCGAACACGGTCTGGAAGACCTTGTGATCGAGCGGATTGAACGCATCAATGATCAGCAGGCTGAAGACGATCGAGATCAGCTGCAGCAGCGAGACCACGATGATCACGGCAATGATTGCGGACAGCGCGAGCGCGATCACCTGTTCGAAGCGCTCGTAGAACGTCATCACTGCCCATTGGGCGCGAAATGTTTTGATCGGGTCTGCTTGCTTTTCCTTCATCGCCACTCCTCTCAATTCTGAAATACTTGTGCACCCACAACTTAGTTGCGCCCTTGTCTTTTTGCCTGGTAGAGCGCGCTGTCCGCCTGCTGCATCACCTGCTCGACAGAGCGCAAACGGGGGTCAAGGAGAGCCACCCCCATGCTGGCGCTATAGCTGATCGACACATCTCCACACACCACCGCTGTCGCCGCAGTGTCCTGACGAAATCGCTCCGCCCATACTTGGGCGTCTTCTATCGATGCCGCTTCCAACAACACAGCGAATTCCTCCCCCCAATCCGGGCAGCCATGTCGGTTGCGCGAACATGTTCCCTCAACCGTGAAGCAAAGTGCTTGAGCACCTCATCGCTGCATCCGTGTCCATAGGTGTCATTGATACGCTTGAAGTGATCGATGTCGCAGAGCACAAGTGCTGCTTGTATCTCGGGGCTGCGTTTGAGGCGCTCCCATTCCAGCTGTAATCGTTCGTTAAAAGCCCGCCGGTTCGACAAGCCGGTCAAGGGGTCGGTGATCGCCATACGCAGCAACTGCTGCTCCATTTCCTTGCGAGAAGAGATGTCGAGCAGAGTGCCGACTATCAGTTGCCTGCCCGCGTCACCCAGCCAACGGCCGCGATCCAGCACCCAAATCCAAACGCCAGATCGATGACGAACGCGGTACTCGCACTCCAATCGCTCCGACGGGTTTTCTTGGTAAGCGCGCACCTTTGCCAGAACGACCGGTAAATCCTCCGGGTGAATACGCGCTTGCCATGCGGCATGGGTGGCGCCAACCTCCTCGTCGGAGGTCAAGCCGAACATCGCCAGACTGCGGGCAGAAAGCCTGAAGCTGTCGGTAGCGATATCCCACTCCCAGAATCCCAGCCCTGCGCCCTCCAGGGCGATGGCGATCCGTTCCTTGTCATCGATTTGCGCTTGTTGGCGATGCTTCAGCTCGTCACGCCTCTGGCGATTGGTACGAACAAAACGCCATATTGCAACCGCCATGCCAATATTGGCAAGTAGCGACACCATCAGCCAAATGGTCGGCCCGTTCATGGTCTATCCCCACCTGACTCACTGAGTGTCTGCCGTAATTCCTCGATCCGGTGGTCGACTTGGTCGGCGTTGATGCCCAACATCAACAGTACCTGCTCGGCCAGTCCCAGTCCCGCAGCCAGGTACAACGGGTACAGTCTGACATTGGGCAGATTACGCAAAAGCTGGGCATCCGTTACGCGCTCAGTGGCCACCACCACGGACAAGCTCAGGCGGCGGCCAGGGTGTCGAGCCGACTGGCATCGCCATACGACACCGGCGCCCCCATCGCACGCCCCGCTTCGACCCGTTGGCGGTCCGATTCCAGCAGCAAATGCGGTATGCCTGCCAGGCGCAGCGTTCGGCTCAGCAGCAGCCCGACGTCATCCGCCTCACAGATGATCACATGGTCGCGCAACGACCGCGCCCGCTCGGCGACTTCGCCTTCTTCGGCCTGCGGTGGCTGACCGAGTGCGCCCGAGCAGCTGAAAGCCCGCGCCCATCGGTCATGGTGTCGGATCAGGAGCGGTGCCAACCCCATGCTCAACACCAGCGCCACCAGCATCGGTTGCACCATGGTGGCGGCGATCAGGTGCTGCTGCATGACCATGCCCAGGAGCAGAAGCGCAAACTCGCCGCCATGACCCAGCACGATGCCTGCGCGCCAGGCGGGTTGCGCGCAGCGCCAGAAAGTTCAGCCCCATCTTGAGAGGCACCAAGGCCAACAGCCAACCCAGTACCGCCAGCGGTGCGGCCACGATCTGCGCGGTGTCCAGCTGCAGGCCAATGGTCACGAAGAACAGGCCCGACAGCACATCACGAAAGGGCTTGAGGTGGTTTTCCATGTGGTACCGGAAATCGCTCTCCCCCAGCACCATGCCGGCAAGAAAGGCACCGAGCGCAGCCGACACACCCAGTGCATGGGCCGCTGCCGCAGCCGCCACCACCAGACTCAGCGAGACCAGCACGAAGGACTCTTCGTGCCCCTGCCGCGCCACCCAGCCCAGCAAACCATGCAACAGGCGGCGCGACGCAACCGCCGAGACGGCAAACAGCAACAGCACGCCCGCCACCTCCCCAAGCACACGGCCAAGCCCGGGAGCATCGCCGCGCGCCCAGATCGCCAGCAGCGCCAGCAAGGGCACACTGGCCAGATCCTGGAACACCAGCACGGCAATGGCGCCGCGGCCGTGGCGTGTGGTCAACTCGCCCTGATCGGCCAGCTGCCGGCTGACCAGCGCTGTCGACGACATGGCCGCCGCCGCGCCCAGCAGTGCGGCGCTGTCGAGCGGCAGCCCCAGCCACAGCAAAGCCAACGCCACCGGTGCGGCGACCATCGCCAGCTGCAGTGTCCCGGCCACCAGCACGGTCTTGCGGGTGAGCCAGAAATGGCCGAGCGAGAACTCCAGCCCGACCATGAACAGCAGCAGCGCCACCCCCAGCTCGGACAGGAAATTCAGCGCCGGTCCCGGCATGATCCAGGCCGTGACCGGAGGGCCCAGCAAGACACCGACCAGCAGATAACCCAGCAAGGTCGGGATATTCAGCCTGGCCGTCAACGCAGCCGCCAGACTGCAGGCGACCAGCAGAATCAGCGTCGTACCGAGCAAGTCCTGCATCGGCCCTCAACTCACCACAGCCGAGGATGCCCAGCGCACGATGTCCTTTGCCCCCATGGCGCCGGCCTGACGCGCGATCTCCCGCCCGCCCCGGAACAGCGCCAGGGTCGGAATGCTGCGGATGCCGAAGCGGGTGGCCAATTGAGGCTCTGCCTCGGTGTCGACCTTGGCCAGCCGTACCTTGGGTTCCAGCAGGCGCGCGTCCTGCTGGAACTGCGGCGCCATCATCTTGCAGGGGCCGCACCAGGGGGCCCAGAAATCGACCAGCAGAGGAATGTCGCTGCGCTCCACGTGGCGCGTGAATGTCGCCGTGGTCAGCTCGATGGGCGCGCCCGTGAACAAAGGTGGCTGGCAACGGCCGCAGTTCGGTTGGTCGGCGAGTTTGGCCGCCGGTACGCGGTTGACGGATTGGCAATGCGGGCAAACATGTGCAGGCTGTCGCTCATGTCGAGACTCCGGGATGGGTTGTAGATGCGGGGGGGGCCGGCTCGGCCGCCGTAGCCGAGGTGGCGCGCTGGAGCCCCTCGGTCAGGCGACGGATATCGGCTTCATCCAGCGTTTCCCGCGCCAGGAGCTCGCGAGCACAGCGCTCCAGCACCGCACGATTGGCATCGAGAATCCCGTAGGCGCACTCGAACACGCCCATCACGATGTCGCGGATGGCCTGATCGATGCGCGCCTGGGTCGATTCGGCCACCCGGCAGCCACCGCTGGCCAACTCGGGCGTGTCGAGGAAGCGCGGTCGCTGCGCTTCGAAGGCGATGTAACCCAAGCCTTCGTCCATGCCGAAGCGAGTGATCATGTCGCGGGCGATGTCGGTGGCCCGCGACAGGTCGTCGGCCGCCCCCGTGGAGAGTTCGCCAAACACCAGCTTCTCGGCCGCGCGTCCGCCCAGAAGCACGGCGATCTTGTGTTCCAGATCCCTGCGCGTCATCAGGAAACGATCTTCGGTCGGACGCTGCAGGGTGTAACCCAAGGCGCCGATGCCACGCGGGATGATGGAAATCTTGTGCACCGGGTCAGTGCCCGGCAGCGCCAGCGCCACCAGCGCATGGCCCATCTCGTGATAGGCCACGGTCTCGCGCTCTTTGGGGTTGAGCACGCGGTTTTTCTTTTCCAGGCCGGCCACGATGCGCTCGATGGCGGCAGTGAAGTCCTGCAGCTCCACGGCCTGCGCGCGGCGGCGGGTTGCGGCCAGCGCCGCCTCGTTGACCAGATTGGCCAGATCCGCGCCCGAGAAGCCGGTGGTCAGCGCGGCCACCTGTTCGAGGTCGACCTCGGGTGCCAGCGCGACTTTCTTGACATGCACCTTCAGGATGTCGAGCCGGCCCTTCTTGTCGGGTCGGTCCACCAGCACCTGGCGATCGAAGCGGCCGGCGCGCAAGAGCGCCTGATCGAGGATTTCAGGGCGGTTGGTCGCGGCCAGAATGATGAGCCCCACGGAGGCATCGAAGCCGTCCAACTCGGTCAGCAACTGGTTGAGCGTCTGCTCGCGCTCGTCATGGCTGCCGATGGGGTCTCCGACACCCCGCGCCCGGCCCAGCGCATCCAGTTCGTCGATGAAGATGATCGCCGGCGCCTGGCCGCGTGCCTGCTCGAACAGGTCGCGCACGCGCGCCGCGCCCACCCCGACGAACATCTCGACAAATTCCGAACCCGAAATGGAGAAAAACGGTACGCCCGCTTCACCCGCCACAGCCTTGGCCAACAAGGTCTTGCCGGTGCCGGGCGGACCGACCAGCAGCACGCCCTTCGGAATGCGCGCCCCAAGACGACCATAGTCCTGCGGGTTCTTCAGGAAATCGACGATTTCGACCAGCTCCGCCTTGGCCTCATCGACGCCGGCCACATCGGCAAAGGTCACACCGGTGTTTTTCTCCATGAACACCTTGGCGCGGCTCTTGCCGATGCTGAGGAACCCGCCCATGCCCTGCTTCTCGGCGAAGCGGCGGAACAGGAAGAACCAGACGCCGAAGAAAGCCACCGCCGGCAGGATCCACGACAACACATCGCGCAGCCAGGTGCTCTCCACCACGCGGGCATAGGGCACGTCGTACTTCGACAGGCGATCGGCAAGATCGGGTTCGACCCGGGTCGCCACGATCGTCGTCTTGCCCCGGCTGTCCGGCGACTTCAGACGCCCGGTCACGCTGCGATCCGACACCAGCACTTCCGCCACTCGACCCTCGGCCAGCGCCTTCTCGAACTCGCTGTAGGGCACGGGCTCGACGGTCTTTGCCGTTTGCCAGTAGTTCTGCAGCGTCAGCAGCAGCAATACGGCGACGATCCAGTAGCCGGTGTTCCATTGATTCTTCTTTTCCATGACGCGTTGCTCCTCGACAAACTGTCGTTAGAGAATGGGTGTGAACAGGCGTGCCAAGCCATCGCGCAATCGCACCGCCAGCGGGCGCTCCCGCAGCATCCTGGGCAACACCGGTACCGATGCATTGCGGACCCCGTCGAACAGCGCCTCCAGCTGCGTGCACAGTGCAGTGTCATAGACTTCAACGTTGAACTCGAAGTTGAGCCGTAGGCTGCGCGCGTCCCAGTTGGCTGACCC
This sequence comes from Pseudomonas jilinensis, assembly GCF_003586265.1. NCBI lineage: Bacteria > Pseudomonadati > Pseudomonadota > Gammaproteobacteria > Pseudomonadales > Pseudomonadaceae > Pseudomonas > Pseudomonas jilinensis. The sequence goes on from NZ_QJSA01000006.1 coordinate 231,012, forward strand.
CAGGCAGCACCAGAGACCATCGACCAGCATCAATTTGGTGTGATCGAAAGGCCCGGGTCGCTCAAAAATGCGGGCACCATGTTCCATCACCTGCCAGTAATGGGCGCGCGCGGCCCACTGCACGCCCGGGTGATCACCATTGGCAGGCGTCAGCACCTCGATGCGTACCCCCCGCAAAGCGGCTGTGTTCAAGGCGGCGATGATTGGCTGATCGGGCACGAAGTAAGGCGTCCAGATGCGCACCGAATGTCGCGCCGCGCTCAGCGCGCCCGTGAAGATCCACCGCATGCGGTCCAGGGTTTCATCGGGACCGGCCTCGATGCCTCGCGCCAGACTGCCTCCAGCCTCCCCGACTGACATGGGCTCATTGGCCCAGAAACGCTCATCGAGCTGCTCGCCCGTGGTGTCGCACCAATCCTTGGTGAAACAGTGCATGAGCTGCACCACTACCGGCCCTCGCAGCCGAAAATGCAGATCACGAAAAGCCTGCGCGGGTGCATCGGGCTGCCAATAGGGACAGGCGATGTTCATGCCGCCGGTGAAGCCCAACGCGCCGTCGATCACCAGCAGCTTGCGGTGGTTGCGCAGGTGCACTGCATGCAGACGGGCAGGGATCAGCGTCGGGTTGAAAGCGGCAACCGTCACGCCGCAACGCTGCAATCGCTTGTAGGCGCTGTGACGCGCCCATCGGGCGTAGACATCGTCGATCAACACCCGTACCTGTACGCCACGCGCACGCGCCCGGTTCAGGGCATCGACGAACTGCTCGCCGATACCCACGCCGTCAAAGATGTAGGAGGCCAGCACGATGCTGTGTCGGGCCGACTCGATGGCGGCGAGCATGGTCGGGTAGGCCTGTTCGCCACCCACCAACGGATCGATACGGTTGCCACGCGTCAGCGGCTGGCCAGTGGTGCGGCCGACCAATGCAGCCAGACCGGCAAGCGCCGCCGGCTGCGCGTCGTCTCCCTGCGCCGGGCCGGTCGCCCGGGTTGGATGGCTGGCGCTCGGGTAAAGCCGTCGTGCCCGTCGCTGGTAGCGGTTGATGCCGAACAGCAGGTACAACAGCGATCCGAGCAGCGGCAGCATCCCGATCAGCAGCACCCAGAGCGTGGCCGACCGCGGATCACGCTTGTAGACGACCGCGTGACCCGCGGCCACGACCGCCACCGCGATCGAGGCCAGGGAGGCTGCCCATGCCAGGCCGATGGGATCGGACACGGCAGCCTCTCCCAACATTAAGACGCGTCGCTCGCCGACTTCTTCTTGCGCGAGCCCTTACCCGCGTCGCCATGCGGCGCCTCGGCCGCCTTCGCGGCATCCGGCTGCTCTGGCTCGGCCGGCTTCGCGGGTGGCTCCTGGCGCTCGAAGACCACCCGTTCGGCCTTGTCATCCCAGCGGGCGCTGGCGTGATCGCCCTTGCCGATACCGCCACCCAGCATCTCGCGCGCCAGTGCCGTCTCCAGCTCGCTGCGGATCAGCCGCTTGAGCTCACGCGCGCCGAACTCGGGCTTGTAGCCTTCCTCCGCGAAGTGATCGATCAAGGTCTGATCGAAGGTCAGCGTCACGCCCTGGCTGGCGGCGTTGCGGGCCACACGATCGAGCTGCAGGCCGACGATATGGCGGATCTCCTCCTTGCCCAGCGCATGGAATACGATGATCTCGTCGATGCGGTTGATGAACTCGGGGCGGAAGTGTCCGCGCAGCACGTCCATCACCTCGGACTTGGTCTTCTCGTATTCCTCGCCGGCGGCGCTACGGGCCTTCAGCCGACGCTGGATGATGTCCGAGCCCAAGTTCGAGGTGGCGATGATGATGGTATTGGTGAAATCCACCACCCGGCCCTTGCCGTCGGTGAGCCGCCCGTCGTCGAACACCTGCAGCAGGATGTTGTAGACGTCGGGGTGAGCCTTCTCGATCTCGTCCAGCAGCAACACGCTGTAGGGCTTGCGACGCACCTTCTCGGTGAGCTGGCCGCCCTCGTCATAGCCCACATAACCCGGAGGCGCGCCCACCAGGCGTGCCACGGTATGGCGTTCCCCGTACTCGGACATGTCGATGCGCAGCAGCGCACCTTCATCGCCATAGATGGACTCGGCCAGCGCCTTAGCGAGCTCGGTCTTGCCCACGCCGGTCGGCCCGAGGAACAGAAAAGTCGCCACCGGCTTGCTGCCCTCGCGCAGGCCCGCGCGCGACAACCGCACGGCATCGGCCACCGCGCGCACCGCTTCGTCCTGGCCCACCAGGCGCTCGTGCAGCCGCTGCTCCAGATGCAGCAGCTTCTCGCGTTCTTCCACCGTCAGCTCGTTGACCGGAATGCCGGTCAGGCGCGAGACGATCTGCGCGACATGCTCGGCCTTGACTTCGGCGCTGCCCGAGGCGCGCTCGCGTTCCCATTCCTCGACGAGCTTCTTGAGTTCAGTCTCCTTGGTCTCGATGCGCTTGCCCAGCTCGGCGGCCTTGTCGTACTGCTTGCGCGAGGCCATATAGTCCTGCTCACGCCGCAGCTGGTGCAGTTCGGACTCCAGCTCTTGCACCGCCACCGGGCGGGCTGTGGCCGACAGTTTCACGCGTGCGGCCGCCTGGTCGAGCAGGTCGATGGCCTTGTCAGGCAAAAAGCGTGCGGTGATGTAGCGGTCCGACAACTCGGCGGCGGCGATGATCGCATCCTCGGTGATGCTGACCTTGTGATGCGCCTCGAAGGTGTCGCGCAGGCCGCGCAGGATCATCATGGTCTGCGCTACCGTCGGCTCGGGCACCATCACCGGCTGGAAGCGACGCTCCAGCGCGGCGTCCTTCTCGATGTACTTCTGATACTCGTTGAGCGTGGTGGCGCCGATCAGGTTCAGTTCGCCGCGCGCCATCATCGGCTTGAACACGTTGGCCACGTCCAGCCCGCCTTCGCCGCCACCCTGGCCGGCACCGACGATGGTGTGCACTTCATCGATGAAGAGAATCATCTCGCCCTGGTGCTCGGTCACTTCCTTGAGCACCTTCTGCACGCGCTCCTCGAACTCGCCCCGGTACTTGGCGCCAGCCACCATTGCGTTGATGTTGAGTTCCACCAGGCGCTTGTCGCGCAACGTCTCGGGCACTTCGCCCGCCACCATGCGCTGCGCCAGCCCCTCGACGATGGCGGTCTTGCCCACGCCCGGCTCGCCGATCAGCACCGGGTTGTTCTTCTTGCGCCGGGCCAGCACCTCGATGGTGGTCTCGATCTCCTGCGCGCGGCCGATCACCGGGTCGAGCTTGCCGTCGCGCGCCATCTTGGTCAGGTCACGCGAGTACTTGTCGAGTTCCGGCGTGTTGGTCGGCGTCTCGGCGCGACCATCCTCGGCGCCCTTGCCGACCACCTTGCTGACCTGTTGGCGCAGCGCCTGCGGCGTCAGGCCGTAGCGGCGCAGCAGGTTGGCGGCCAGACCTTCGCCTTCCTCGGCCAGACCGACCAGGAAGTGCTCCGGACCGACATAGGAATGGCCGAGTTCATTGGAGGCCACGAAGGCGCGGCTGAGCGCATCCTTCACGCGGGGCGACACGCCGATCTCGCCCTCGAATGGCTTGTCTCCGCGCTTGGCCTCGGACTCGATCTGCCGCTTGAGGTCATCGACCTTGATCTTGAACTGACCCAGGATGGTCTTGACCACGTCGCTGTCGGCCAGCGCCAGCAGCAGATGTTCGGTATCCACCTCGGAGCGGCCAAATTCGGCAGCGTGTTTGGCGGCCTCCTGCAGCAGGGCTTCCGACTGTTCGCTGATGCGGCTGGCCAAACCACTGCCGCGACGGCGCGGCGCACCCGAACCTGCGGCGGCGGGCTCGCCGAACGAGGCATCGACCACGTCATCGGTATCGGCGGCAACGGGCGTCGCGTCGTCGCCGATGCGGAAGAAATCACTGCCGAGGAAGTCCTCGAACAGGCCGCTGCGCGAGCCGAACAAGGCTTCCAGCGGCGAGACGGTGCGCTTTTGCTGGCGCACCAGTTGGCGGTAATGGTCGTCACACAACAGCATGGTGCTGTGACGACCGTTGAGATTGGCTTCCACCCGCACGGTGGCGGGTTGGCCACAGACCTGGCATTGTTTTCTGGCCATGCTGATGCTCCTGAGAAAGTTGAGGCGACGAGGCATCGCGAGCCGCGACACCTCGTCTCGTACCGGGTTTTTCTTGTGACGAACGAGCCGGCGACGTCAGCTGTTGATCTGGATCGAACGTCCCTGCTTCGGCGCGCTGACCTCGCGCTTGTCGATCGTGACCGTGAGCACCCCGTTCTTGAACGATGCCTTGATCGAATCCTGGTTGGCGTCGTCAGGCAGGTTCAAGGCACGCTGAAAGCTGCCGTAGGAGCGCTCCACACGGTGGAAGCCACCTTCCTTCTTCTCCTGTTCCTGGCGCTTTTCGCCACGCACCACCAGCACGTCGTTGTCGAGGGTGATCTGGATGTCCTTCTCCTCGACACCGGGCACTTCCAGGGCAATCTTGTACTGCTTGTCGGTTTCCTGGATATCCAGGGCCGGCTTCAGCATGCCCGACCAATCGGATGGCAGCCGCGGCATGGCCAGCGCCGGAAAACCGAAGCCCCGGAACGCGTCATCGAACAGCCGGTCGATCTCGCGATGCAGTTGCAGGATCGGGCTGACTGGCCCGCTCGCCGCTGGCAGGTCATTGCGCTGCACCGGCAGGGAAGAGGCGGTCTGCTGCTCTTGCTGCTCGTTCTTGAACCAGTTCCAGGGAGCCAACTTCTTGAAATCAATGTCCATGTCATACCTCCAGAAAAATTGAAAAACGAGTTACTCAAGCCCTTTGCCTGCTGCGACGGGCAGTGCGCCCAGGCGACACGGGCTGCTCGGATGACTGCTGCTGTTCACGCTTGCGCATCACCTCCTTCTTTGCTCCGGCTCGGGTCTGATCATTGATCCACTGATCGATTTCACTTTGACGAAACCGCCACGTCCCGCCCACCTTGAAAGCCGGAATTTCCCCGTGCGCGCGAGCCGATAAAGCGTCCGCTTGCCGACTTTCAAGTACGCAGCCAATTCATCGAGCGTGAAAATCACCTGTAGGTGCGCTTTCATCTCACCCTCTCCAATCGCGTCGCTTTGCGGTTCCGGCCAAGGAAATCCTTACAAGACTTTGCAAGATATTGCGCCTACCAGGACAAACATCAAGAGTCAATGTACAGCGATCTCCCGCCCCATTGATGCAGGTCAACTGCTCAGGCAAGGCGCAGCGGGGCGGCCTGATCAGGCCATGGACAGCGCCTGGCTCGTCAGCCTGCGTGTGCCACAGGCGCCTCGATCAAACACCGATCCTCACGTTGTAGCCGAGTGCCCGCAGCCCCTTGCTCGTCTGCATGTTCCTTGGCGGAAACTCGTCTGGGCGCGCCCAGCCGACGATTTCCCCGAGGCTGCTCAGACCAACGTGCGGAATTGCCCAGTCGTCGCTGCGGATCGCGTTCCAGAGTCGGGCCGAAACACTTCCGTTGCCCCAGACAACGTAGTTCAACAGTATCCGTCCGGCCAACACACCTTCCCGACACCGCCGCCGAAGGCCATGGCCCATCAAGCGGATTTTCCATGCCCCCTCAGCGCCGTACCTACAGCAAATCTTTCAAGGCCCAGGTCATTCAGGAGTGTTCTGAACCCGGTGCCTCCATCGCAAACATCGCCTTGGGCTACAGCCTCAATGCCAACCTCGTCCACAAATGGATTCGGCTGCATACCCAGAAAACCACGGCTATCCAGCCAGCGTTCATCCCGTTGCCTTCTCAAATGCTCGGCGCGGGATCGCATGCTCAAGTGCGCTGCTGCGATCATGAGTTTGATCCAGTCGGCCCGTAATAATGGGCACGATCCGTATGCCTATCTCAAGGATGTGCTGACACGGTTGCCGACGCAGCGGGCGCCTCAGACTAACAATGCCACCCCTGCGTCGCTGCGCTCCGACTGCCTGTCCGAATGATCGTGGAACAGGTGTCCGGATCAGCGTGGGCTGAGTGTCCGAATGGCGTGGAATCCGCACTTCTTCAGCGGCCAATACAGTTCGGCTGGGCTATAAAGACTCCCAGGTTGGCGTCCAGAGCCAAGCAACAATTTGATCTACACGAGGAAGGAACCACATGGCCCTTAGTGACTATTGGAAGGGACCTGAGCACCGGAGGCGGGCCGATGATCTTGACCTGCAACTGACTGACCTTCAGGCGCGCTATCAGCAACTTCAGGCACTCACCAGGCAGATCGGCGCCATGGAAGTCGTAGAGGTCAAAAATCTGATCGCTCAGGAGAAAAGAAAGCTGGCGGCCGTGCACCAGGAGGTTCAGCGAGCTGAGCAAGATGCAGCTGCGCTCGCGCAACGCTCCTCTGACTTGCAGAGGGAGATCCTCGTCTGGGAAGAGACACTGCTTCTTGAAAGCTTTGCGCTCTACGAGCCCAAGTTCAAGTTGAACTCCAGCCATGAGTACAAAGCCCGACTGGTCGGGGTTCGCGAGCAGCAGAAAGCCTTAATCAAAAGTGGAACGGCAGCGAGTGGAAACACTAACTGGGAGGTGAATGGGAGCAAGGTAGAAGGTCGGAAGCTGGTCAACGACATGATCAAGTTGGTGCTCCGATCATTCAACAATGAAGCTGGGCGGCGGCAAAAACTGAGTGC